>JANMSG010000744.1:0-10257 GCA_031389065.1 Acidobacteriota bacterium
CGGTCTTTCAAAAACAGGTTTGCTACCATCCACGAACCATATTGAAACTCAGTAATGTGCGCCGGAGGTTTATCACGATAATCACGAATCAAATAACGGCTCAAAAAATGTGGCGCGGCAAATATCACGCGCTCCGCGTGAAAGCCTCTTGAGGTTTGTCCGTCGTGGCTCACCGCAACAACATCAACGCCCGCGCGCCCGTTGGTCTCAACAGGAATAATCGAGGCCGCTGCAAGTCCCAGTCGCGCTTTGGTTTTCGCTTTGTCGAAAAGATGCGCGACCAAGCGCCCGTTGCCTTCCGGCCAGGTCATTAAGGGTTCTGCTTCATCGCCGGGCTTTTTCACTCGCGAGCAAAAATAGAACAGCCCAGCCCAGGCGCTCGTCTGGTCAACCGTCATGCCGTAATCATCGCGACACGAATAATCAATGAGCCAACGAAGTCGCGGCGAAGTGAACGAATGCTGCCGCATCCATTCCGTCATGGTGATTTTATCTAACTGAGTGATTTCCGCGTCGTCAGAACTATTGGCAGCAGGGATCGTGAATGCGCGGCGACCTTTCGAGTCACGCCACGCCACCATTTTTTTTATCTGGTTATTGAAGGCATCAAGTTGCGCCAGGTCGTCTGCGTTTGCGCCGGCGCGAAGATAAAGCCCTTCGTACCACTTGCCTTTGAAAAAAACTCTTTCTTCGGGGTCGCGACAAAGGAACTGTTCGGCTACGATGGGCTCGCCGTCCTGGTCTTTGCCTTCAAGGATGCCCATCTCGTCAAGCAATCCAACCAGCGCGGTGTTCTCTTTCGTAGGCGCGGGCAGGTAATGCGCCCCCCATGGGTAAGAGATTAAATTTGACGATCCGCTGCGCGATGTACCGCCGGCATCGCGTTCGAGTTCAAGCAGAACGAAATCTTCAAAACCCGCTTGCAAAAAGCGGCGCGCCGCCGAAAGCCCTGCAATGCCGCCACCAATGATGACGACTTTGACGCGCTCCCAATTGTCTGATGCAACCTCAACGCGCAGACCGTCGCGCAAGCGATGCCCTATCTCATTTGAAGCGCCGACGATTTCGCCTTCAGGCAAAGGCGGCATTTTGTTTGAATTGCAAGCAGCAAGGGCAACCGGCAGACCTAAGAAAGCAGAAAGCACTTCGCGGCGAGTGAGAGAAAGTGAGGGTGAGGAAAGGAGTGGGGGAGATGGAGAGATGGGGAGATAAGGAGTGGGAGAAAGGGGCAAAAAATGCTTATCAGAGTCTGATGAGCATATATCCAGGTTTTTTGACGAACATTGATCCGCATCTGACGAATCTTTATCTGCGTCTGATGAGCATTCTTTCATCTCATTTTTCTTCTGCTCATTCATCAATACTTTCTTTCTCTCCCTATCTCCCTGTCTCCCCCTACTCCCTTACTTGCGAACGGGCCTGCGGAGAATTGTCACCACTTCGCTGCCGCCGAGAGCTGTTGAACTGACGGTCACGCCGACAAATTCATAGCCTTGTGCTCCGGCTTCGCCTATCTCTTTTTGCATGGTACCGGTCTTTTTCGTCGCCAGCAGTTTATACTCCCAGGCGTCAATCTTTGCTTCGCTGTCGCGCTCTAAAATCACTACGACCTCTTTGCCGCCGAAGGTACTTGAAAAGACCGTTTGCCCTTTGTATTCAAAGCCTTCGTCACCAGCCGCTTGCAACTCTTTCTGCATCGTTGATGTTTTACTGGTCGCCAGCAACTTATATTTGAAACGTCCTGATTCTTTTTTATCAGAGGATTTCGTCATAATGGTGACGACTTCCGACCCTCCGAAAGAAGTTTCGCCGCCCATCACGCCACCGAATCGAAAGCCTGCATCTGCGGCTTCATTCATCTCTTTTTGCATCGTCGAAGTTTTGTTCGTCGCCAGAAGTTTGTATTCAACCTGAGTTGATTGATTCGCAGGTTGCACCGTTGTTGGCGATTCTTTATCTCTGTCGGTTGCCGCGAAACTAATTTGTGTAAAAGTAAAAAATAAAACTCCCAGTGAAACCCTCAATACCAATTTTGACATAAACTCTCCTGTAATTTTTAAATGTTGGTGCCCGCCCAACTTTTAAGGTTTTTTAACCAGACTATTGATACGTTTGCGAATAGATTCAGGAATCGGAAACGTTATTTTCCCTTCCTTATCGTTGATCCGAACGATGAGTTCAGCTTCTTTATCAGAGGATAAAAACAGAGGCTCTCCTTTCTGTGTTAAAAGAGGAAAAACCATCCAAAAGACATCAAAATCATAATCCCGCTTATCAACACCCGACAGCACTTTTATATCGCGCAACTTTGGCAAGTTGATTCCAGCCACAGTACCTGTTGGATCTTGCTTTAAGCCTTTCGGCTGGAGAAACGCTTGCCAGTTACCCGGTATCACTCCAGAGCCTTCATTCGGATCTATTTCTATCATAAAAACTGCATCGCCTACAGCTTCGGCCTCTGTAACGAAAGCCTTCGTCAAATCATCTGTAAGTCTGTTCCCAATCTGCTCCAATCTGGCTACTGCTCTGATTACGTCAGGAGTAAACCAAGTTGCCCGAACTTCATAATTGAACGCGCGTTCCGTATGAATCCATCTCTGACCTGCTTTGACTCTTCCTTTGTATCGCATAGCAAGAGCCAGTTCCTTCGCTTGTTTTGCGCTCCAACTCGAATACTCTTCATTTTGGGATGTGGCAGGAAGAGCGCCGAATACTGGCAGGGTCAAAAATAGTAGAATCAAGAGTATTTTTTGTTTGATTTTAATCATGCTTCAAGCCTCAATGATTTGCGATTTCTTCGGTTATTCATAGCGTTTCCATTCTGCTTCGTAATAACGCACCAGCGCTTGATTGTCTAAGCGATTGACTTCGACAGGCACGGGACCAATGTCTGTTGATAGCAAAAATAATCCCCCCATCGCTTTATCATCCAAAAAACGTAAGCCTTGCGGCACAGTGGTCGGCGGCTCGAACTCTTGCAGGCGTGCCAGCGCAAATCCCCAAACCCCGAAAGACGGCACAGCGGTTTGATAAGGGTGGACGACGAAGCCCGCCGATTCGAGGGTCTTCATAATGCACCAGTACGAAGCGCGGGCAAATAGCGGCGAGGTGCTTTGTATCGAAACCGCTGCATCAGGCGTCAGCCGCGCTTTGAGCAATTTATAAAATCTGGTCGTGTAGAGCTTGCCCAATCCGAAGGTGTTGGGGTCTGGAAAATCTATGATCACAACATCGAAAGGCTCTGTCGGTTCTTCGAGCCAGACCATCGCGTCTTGATTGATCACCTGCACGCGCGGGTCTGCAAACGCCTGCTGATTCAAATCTGCAAGCGGCGGAAAAGAGGTTGAAAGATTGGTCATCGCCGGATCCAAATCAACCAGCGTGATGGATTCTACGGTTGGGTAACGCAAGATTTCGCGCAAGGCTAAACCGTCGCCGCCGCCCATTACTAACACGCGACGCGGCTTGCCTCCGCCCGCCATAACCGCCGGATGCACCAAGGCTTCATGGTAGCGATACTCGTCGGCAGAACTGAATTGCAGATGCCCGTTCAAAAAAAGTTGAAAGCCCGCGCGACCTCGCGTAATGACGATGCGTTGATAAGAAGTTGTTTTGGTATAAATGATGTCGTCGGCAAAAAGGTCTTCTTCGGCAAGCTGTGTAAGGGAGTTGGCTTTAATAAAACCAATCAACAACAAGACCATGACAAGAACCGCGCGAATGCGAAGCCCTGTGACTTTGCCTTTTATCATGGGCTGCATAAGCCAGGTCGCCCAGAGCCCTACGGCGGCGTTGAGAATCCCGAATGCCAGAGAGGTGCGAACCAATCCAAGTTTCGGTACCAAGAAAAGCGGAAAGAGCAAGGAGGCGACCAGCGCGCCTATGTAATCGAAGGTCAAAACGCGCGCAACCAGGTCTTTGAATTCGAGCTTATCTTTGAGGATGCGCATCAAGAGAGGAATTTCAAGCCCTACGAGGGTGCCGATTCCTAAGACGATTGTATACAAGATGACTTGAAAATAGCTGAGCCTTGCGAAGCTTAAAAACAGGAGGGGTGCGGAAAACCCGCCGAGCAAGGCGACAGCGATTTCGACCTCTATGAACTTTTCCGCAAGCCTCGTGTCAATGAAGCCCGAAAGCCAGGCACCAACGCCGAGCGCCGAAAGATAGATGCCGATGATGAGTGAAAACTGGGTCACGGAATCGCCCAGCACATAGCTTGCGAGAGTTCCCGCCAGCAGTTCATAGACCAGTCCGCAAGTGGCTATGACGAGGACGTTGAGGAAAATAATAGGAGTGCGATTCATCTTTTTCAGTGAATAGTGAATAACGAACAGTGAATAATGAAGATTGCGTAGCGCGAATAACTATTCACTATTCACTATTCACTATTCACTGTTTTCTAGCCGTGAACCGCTGCCGAGACGATCAAGGCGATGCCTATAATGACCGAGCCAATAACGATGGCCATCGCGGTATTGTGGTCTTCTTCGAGTTCTTTGCGAACAGAAAACGGTGTCATCTTTACGATGATCCCGAACGCTATGGTGAAAAAGATCAGCCCGATGCCGACAAATACAAGTGTTGAGATGACCATCTCCGGCAATTGACTTAGTGGTATCAAGAGACCGACTTTCGTGAAAATAAGTGGCGCGTCAAACAATTTCGAGACTGGTTCCAAGAGCATTATTTCCCTCCTCTATATCCATAATAGAATATGTGATATGAGCGATAACCATCGCGTGAGCGTTTATCGGCGGGAATCAAATCCCTGCGCCCGCCGCCAAGTTCATAGCCTGTAAAGATCGTTGCTGCGCATAGCGCGAGCAAAACGATGCCGCTAATCAGATACAATTTACCGAGCATATTCTTTCCTTTGTGTCAGTTGATAATTCCTTACTTCTCTTCTGGTGATGAAACGAGCTTCCAGGAAATCGTGCATTGTTCCCCTTGTTCCAAACTCTCTATACGAAATAAAGCATAAAAATCTACATTCTCGGTTTTGATATGAGCCAGATACATATGAGCAATGACAGCTTTTACAAAGATGCTGTTTTTTGCTTCCCATTCTTTTCCTTTGCCCGCAGAAGTATCAACCGTAATCACCCGCTGTTTGCCCTTTTCAATCTCCGGCAAAGGTTTGAGGACAGGAATCTCGAATGAGTCCGTCCAATTGAAACTTCCCAAATCCTTCACTACGCTGCGTTCTCCATTGCTTATGTTGATTCGAAGAAAGTCTTCACCGCTTATACTGGCGAACCCATAAGCTAGGTGCCAATCCTGATTGCTAGAGGTTTTTCTTTCGCCACGTTGAAAGTTAAAGCAAGATCTGGTTTCGTCATATTTGCCTGTAGCTTTGATGAGTGGTGGATACAAAGTGATAGTTGGTTCGTCAATTCGGCCTGCTGCAATTCCCTCAGCAAGACAAAAAGTAAACAAGATTGAAAAGCATAGACGTTTCATCATAGCTTCTACTCCTTTACTGATTGAATCCATCAGCTCAAAAATCAATCTGCCCTATTTTTTGATTTCCCCTTACATTACAATCAGGCGACGATTTACCGCAGCAATTATACACATTCAAATTCTTTCGTCATGCCAACAGCTCTTTATTTTCACCTTAACGTATTATTTTCCGGGCTTGTATGATTCGTGGCGTTTCGGATCGTTAGGCATATCGCAACCTCAACAACCGCTTTAGCCTGATTTTCCTTAATCTATCCGGGTCCAATTCACTTGTCACAGATCAGTAGAACCAATATAGGTTTGCTCAGTGTAGATCGTTCAGATGAAAAAAATATCTCGCCCCTTGTCACTCACTCGCGTTCGTTTACTTTCGCTTATTCTTTGCAGCGCCTTGCTTATGCCCATCGTGTCGCTCCAGTTTCAAAAGACCGCGATTGCTGCGCCGCCTGTATTGCATTCTGCGCCGGATCATAATTTGCCCGATTTGGATTCCTTAAGGTTGAGGCAACCGTCTTCGTCGCCAGCCTCCGAGGCCGCTTCTTCTACGCCCCCCGATGGGGCTTCACAGACCTCAAGTGCCGATGGCAGTTCGCTGGCTCCTGCCGCCGTGATGAGCTGCCTGGAAGGCATCGCCCCGACGAGCCAGAGTTTCACCCCTCAAGCGGGCAGCGGCACCATAGGCGTCACAGGGGACGTTGGCTGCAATTTGACAGCCTTGCCTAGCGACACGTGGATCACTATCGGCTCAACCGCCAACAACACCGTCACCTACAGCGTGACGGCCAACACCGCGTCGATCAGAAGAGTCGGGACGATTACCATCGGGGCGCATATCTTTACCGTTCTTCAGGGAGCCTCCTTTACTGATGTGCCAGTCGGTCTCTTTTACAAAGAGATCGGCAAGCTGTCGGCGCGCGGCTAAACACTCGGCAATGGCCCTACTACCTACGGCCCCAGCCTAAATGTCACTCACGAGCAGATGGCCGCCTTTGTCCTTCGGGGACTCGGCGAGTTCAACCCACCAACACCTGGCTCTCAGCGCTTCCTAGATGTGCCGCCTTCAAATCCGTTCTATAGGAATCCTGATTGTAGCGGTAACTGTCTAGTCTGCGGTTGACTGGAACGAAGTCCCGCTGGCTTTTCAAGTCATTTACGGCGCAAGACTGGCGCAGACTAGACAGTTACCGCTACCTCACCTGCTCCACAAATCATCTAGGAGAGCTATATCTCTACAACACCGATGACACCGTGCAGCGACGCACCGATGCGCGAGGGGCGTACCAGACTTTCGCTTACAACGCTCGTCATCTCATCACCGCCATCACCCATTTCAAACCAGAGGGCTCAGCTCCTGAAGGGGTGAACGGCATTTTAGGTCCTCCTAAAGGCACCAACGCCACCTTCACTTACGACGCCGCTGGCAATCGTCTCTCGATGAATGAAACCATCAACCGCATCGCCACAGGCAGCACTACTTATGTCTATAACACAATCTCGCAATTGACCGCAGAAACCCGCACCATTCCAGGAGTCGGCAGCTTCCCGTTGAGCTACACATACAGTCTCGGCGGGCAGTTGAAGACCTTGAGCGACCCTTTCAACTCGGTGGTCACCTATGCCTACAATAAAGTCGGCGAGTTGACCACCGTCACCGGCTCCGGCTATCCCAAGGTCTCGCAACTGGCTGCAAACTTTCAGTACCGTGCCTGGGGCGCGCTCAAGCATATGAATTATGGCAATGGCAAGACGCTCGATTTGCGATACAACTCGAAACTCCTGCTCACCAGCCACAATGATTCTCTAAACCAGGTCATCACCTTGCAATACTACAACGACGGCCGCGTCAAGAGTGTGCGTTACCCCACCGACTCACAACCCAACTGCGCTGATCGAATTTGCAGTGAAACATTTATCATGTTTTTGACAAGTTGTTGAATTACCTATTAATCTATATCGTCTCAGCCCTGAAGGCTTGGTAAATTTATGCCCAAAAAGCAGCAAGGCAAACCGTCTGCTAATCATCCGAGTGTTTTATCAGAACATTCCATGCCTGCTATTGCCAATAGAAGCAATCGTTCATCCTTGTACGAATCTTCCAAGCAGAAAGACTCGCACTTGTGGGATGCTCTTGCACAATGGAATCGCTGGTACGTATTGCTGCCTGTAATTCTTGCTCTGCTCACTTCAATTAACGGGCTGGAGAATGAATTTGCCTTTGATGATAATACTCAAATCCTCAAAAACGAATTCATAAAAAATTGGAGCAATCTGCCACAAGCTTTCACCTCAAGCGTATGGTCATTTCAGAACGAAAATCTTGGCGTAGCGCATGACTCTTATTTTCGACCTCTATTCACCGTTCTGTTCATGATTAATCACACTTTATTTGAGACGAAGGCTTGGGGCTGGCACTTAGTCAATATGCTGATTCACCTGGCGGTGACCTATTTTGTATTCCTTGTTTGTCGAGAGATTTCAGGACGCAACTACTTAGCATTACTCACCGCAACCTTATTCGCTGTTCATCCTGCGCATGCAGAATCAGTTGCCTGGATATCAGGGATTACGGATCCTTATAATGGCGATATTTGTGCTACCCAGTTTTTTCTTCTATTTGAAATACAGGAAAAACGGGCGAAAGTATGAGCTTGTATTGATGCTCCTACTTTTTTTCTCGCGCTGATAAGCAAAGAGACAGCTATCTTGCTGCCACTAATGATTGCTTACTGCGAGTTATTCTACTTTAAAGAAAGTGCGCCGTTCGTACAAAGACTGCTTCAACTGGCAAGGCTGGCGGTATTTTTTGTTTTGCCAGTAGCGGCCTACTTCGCCATGCGAATAAACTCCTTCGGCAATGTGGTCCCAGCAGATTTGCGTTATTCGCCTTTGGTTATACTGACAACCATCCCCCTCATTTTAGTTAAATACCTCAAATTGACGCTCATTCCGACAGGTTATAGCATTCTCCATTTCACAGCACCCGGACCTTCAATAGCGAGTCTCAACTTTTTACTCCCATCTGCGCTCCTCGTTGTCATGGTTTCCGCACTGATTTTTATCAAGTCCCGCCTGTTATGGTTCGCATCTGTGTGGTTCATTATCTGGTTGTCTTTATCGCTTTGGGGGTTGTCAATATTTCATCCCCTATTTTCGGTTCAAGAGCGCTACCTATATATGCCTTCGCTAGGCGTGTGTCTGGCTTTAGCGCTAGGCCTTGAGTGGATTGCATCTCTCAAGCGTTTGCAATCATATGGACCTCTGGCAGCAGGGCTGCTTGCCATCGCTCTGGTAGCAGTCTTCAGCTTTGCCTACATAAAACAGAACCGAGTCTGGAGTAACGACATCACTTTAGGTCAAAATGCAGTTGCTGTTGATCCTCAAAACCCCTTATCGCATACCTTTCTCGCTGCCACCCTCTTTGGGAAGCGCAACCTTCAAGAAGCGAAAATACAGACTCAAACGGCGCTTGATATTGATCCAACCTGTATAGATGCGTATATGCAACTTAGTGTGTATGCTCAAAGGGAAGGAAAGATAGATGAGGGAATTAACTATCTTGAGCAGGCCGAAGCGCGACTTCCAGAAGGTGCGCAAAGACGCGGGTATCGGAGCAGAATATATGGAAAACTTGGCTTCCTTTATAATGAAAAAAAGGATTACCAAAAAGCTGAAGAGTATCTACAACAGGCTGCTGAACTGACACCGGGTATAGGTACCTGGTATGAACTGGGAGAATTTTATTTAAAACAAAGCAACAACGAAAAAGCGCTACAGATGTTTGAGCAGGTGGTGACTCAGACGAATCCTACATTCGCTCCGATACACCTTAATTTGGCGCGCGCCTATGATAGGCTGGGTCAGTTGGAACGCGCAAAAGACGAATATGAGCTTTTTGTTAAACTTGCTCCTTATTCTAAGAACAGAGATGAAGCTTTGAAACGTCTGCTACAGTTACAGCATTAAAAAAGGGTAAGGGAGTAAGGAGGTGGGACCTGTCATAAGCCTCCGCCTGA
The DNA here is from genome assembly GCA_031389065.1 of Acidobacteriota bacterium. GTDB lineage: Bacteria > Acidobacteriota > Blastocatellia > UBA7656 > UBA7656 > JACQDB01. Next base: position 9,480 of record JANMSG010000744.1, read on the forward strand.
GCAAGGACGCCTCTACCAGCGATTACGCTCTCCCTGACACTCAGGCTTTCGACACAATCTGATCCTCGGATAATAAACTCAATTATGATAAGCAATCCTTCGGACACTTTTTGAAAAAAATATAAATTGCCACGTGCTTTAGCGCGTGGGACGGTAAATCTTGAACGATTCGGCTTTAGCCAAATGTAAAAAGAATCACTTCTGCATCAGCTTTAGCTAAAGCTATTTTGACTGGTCTTTTTCACTTGGGCTAAAGTCTTGCAAGTATTGAATTGCCTGTCGACGAGCTAAAGCAGGTGGCAACTGATAAAAAAACTGTCCGAAGTATTGATAAGGAAAGCTAAGTGCCTTTGCTGAGAAAAGGGCGATCAAAGGGCTAAAAATAATTAAGGCTACCAAGTACGGTAGCCTTAATTTAAGGATTCTAATAATGAGCCGTGGCGGGCTCGAACCGCCGACCCCCTGGTTAAAAGCCAGATGCTCTACCGACTGAGCTAACGGCCCCCTTTCAATCTCATCAAATCCTTCGGTAGTCGTGAACTACTTGATAAGTCGAAATTGAAATAATAGCCAGCCGATTCCCTCCCGTCAACCAAGCTTCAAAATTTGAAGAGAAAAAAATCAGTCTATGAATCACTACTCTTGCTCTACCCTCGCAAACTCTACAACAGATTAGCAGGATGAAAAAAGAAATCATATAATGCCAGACCGCATAGCTATTTTATTGAATAACCTTTGAACCATTTAAGACTCAAATCAATGGCCTTCTGGTTAAAAG
>JANMSG010000794.1:0-6383 GCA_031389065.1 Acidobacteriota bacterium
CTCCTCCGACCAGAGCTCCTCGTGCTCCTGCTCGCCGCTCCGGTCCTGCTCGCGCTCCTCCTCGTCGGCGCTGTCGCGCGCCGCCGCGCGCTCGCCGTCTTCGCCGGCCGCGGCGCCTCGTTCGTGGATGGCAGGCAGACCTCAACCCTGCATCGGCAACTGCTTGCAAAACAATTTCCGGGCCGATGCCCGCAGGGTCTCCTATGGTGATTCCAACTCGCGGCTTGTTGAGACTGTCTTTTCCTAGCGTCACAAGGTTAAGCCATTCAGGTAAGTATAAAGCAGAGCCTTATTGCTCGGCACGTTTATTCATCGGATTCGTCGTCTTCTTGGGTATCTTCATTGTCCTCTATGACGTCGTCTCTGTCTTCATCTGCATCGTTATCATCAGAGTCGCCATTTAATTCTTCGTCACTTTTGAAGATATATTTTACGTTATGTTTTAAGACGAGCAAATTCGGCCCGCTTGCGCGATGCAGTTTGATGCAATTTCTGTCATACCATTCGATAGTTCCGCGAAGTTCCTCGCCATCTTGAAGCACTAAAACCATTTTGGTTTTGTTATCCATCTGCTTCTTGTAATAGAAGCTTTCCGCATGAGTTTGTTCGGGTGGCACACGCTTGCGATTTTGATCAGAAGAACCGCGACGCGAGTCGCGATCTGCTCGCTCTCTGATTTCAGCCAGCGTCGGCCTTATCAGTTTCCTATTCATGACACATCCTCCAGGTAAGATTTTGTTTCTAAACGATAGTCGTGCGTTGTGCGTTATACATCTTCGCTTCCACTGTCGAGATGCACAACGATACGCAAGAACTCGCCGACGCATAGACCGTAATGATCTTTCATCTAGTTTTTAGCGTGGGTTAGCTTTCACCGTTCAGAATGGTTAGATAGTAGCTCAAAAAAAAGGCAAAAGTCAAAAGGCTTTTCTCCTAAATCCGCAGCAAGTGAACATTGCCGCCAGTGAAGTACAAAGTATACATAATTCGGTAGTGCTAAAAAAGTAAGGCTGATCGGTTCAAGAGAGAAGGTTATTTTTCAGCTTACGATTAGCTCCATAGGAGCGACCTGTCTATAGCTATTAATAGAGAATCTTTTTATCGCTCCGTAGGAGCTAGAGCTACCGGTTTACTGCGAGCTATAGACAGGTCGCTCATATGGAGCTACGCCTGCGAATCTCCCCTCAAGGCAAGCCTTATTTTTTTAGTTCTACCATTTTCTTACACGATGTAGACAATTGAGTTAGAGCCATTTTCGCCACCTCATCTTACGTGACGCGATTCGCAGAAAGAAACGCTAAGCGATAGACTGGCGAGTTGTACAACAAGGAGTTGCACAAAATTGTGCGACAGCATTGATTTACAGGCGAAAAACGGAACGCGGCTACGTTATACTGACAAGTCATGACAAGCTTTGATGTGGCGCACCAGAGACTCCATAACCAACATATTTCCAGGGCTACGTTTGATAAGCCCGGCGAAGTCGTCGCCTGGCTGGGCGCGGTTCAGGCGCAGGACTATCTCGGCGCGCTCTGGGCACTCGGACTGCGTATGAAAAATGCGATTGAAGCCGATATCGAGCAGGCCCTTGCTGACAAAACCATCGTCCGTACCTGGCCCATGCGTGGCACCTTGCATTTTGTGGCAGCGGCAGATGTCCGTTGGATGCTCGAACTGCTGACGCCGCGTATTAGTGCGCAGCGCCTACACCAACATTTTGGCCTCGACGAAGCCACCTTCGGGCGCTGTAAAGAGGTGTTGGCGGGCGCATTGCAAGGCGGCAGACAACTGACACGACCTGCAATGTATGAGCGCTTAGAAGCGGCGCATATTTCTACGGCTGAGGGGCGCGGTCTACATATTTTGTCGCGACTGGCGCAAGACGGGATCATCTGTTTCGGGGCGCGCGAAGGCAAACAACAAACCTTCGCCTTGCTCGCTGAATGGGCACCGACCGCCAAAACGATGGCACGCGATGAAGCCTTGGCGGAACTCGCAAGGCGCTACTTTACGAGCCACGGGCCGGCAACCTTGCAGGATTTTGTCTGGTGGTCAGGGCTGCGGGTGGCAGACGCAAGGGCTGGTCTTGAAATGGCCAAGCCGCACCTGGCGCAAGAAGTTATTGATGGCAAAATCTATTGGCTCTCTTCGTCTATGCCCGCTGCAAAAGAGGCGTCACCAACAGCTTACTTACTGCCACCGTTTGACGAGTACACGGTTGCCTATAAAGACCGCAGCGCCGTACTCGACCCGTTATATGCAAAACAGGTGACTTACGGATACGGCATCTTCAACCCGCTGATTGTTGTAGATGGCCAGGTTGTCGGTACCTGGAAGCGTGCGCTTAAGAAAGACGCGCTGGTCATCACGCCAACACTATTTGCGAAACTCAACAAAGCCGAAACCCGCGCCTTCCATGCCGCCGCAAGCCGCTATGGTAAATTTCTTAACGCCTCCGTGCTGGTTTCTTGAATTGCGGAATGAGCTTGTTGCTCTGCGTAAGAAATTGAACCTGAGTTTCTCAAAAAGTGCTCTTCTCTTACTCAGCCTTCGGCAAGGCAGCGCCTGAATTGGTGATTGCCTGATGATGTTCTCGCCAGGCAGAACATGCGGCGACAACGGCGACAACGATGTTTGCGACAATTAATGGAAGAGCCCCGATCAGGATGCCATAGATCATCCAGACCAGAGATGCCACCGCCTGAACGCTGCGCAAGGTTACTTGCCGCTTGCAGAAGTAAGAACTGGTAAAAATCGCCGTGGCTAGCCAACCCATCCAATCAAGCACCGGTCACCTCCACGAAAATAACCTCTTCATCAACCGCATGAATGAGGCTGTCGCGAATCGTCAGCCAATCGGTGCGCACCTTGTCCCACTCCTGGATCAATAAGCCTTGTGACTCAAACAAAGAGCGAATGGCGGTAGCACCCCACCCGGCGATGTCTTCTAAGATGGGCACCAACACGCTCAGCGCATTGTCGCTGAGGATGGTTCGCTCGGCGATTTGTACGATGTATTTGGTCTCCGAAACTGCAATGGTCAATCCTTCGCGCCGATTGACATGCAGCATCACATGAACATCAGAGCTGCCATCGCCAATATAAATCACCCGGTCAGAACTGATCTGTAGCTCTGACTGTAGCTCATCAACCACGGCTACTTTTCCATAGCCAGCCGGAACCCGTATGATGGATTGAATCTCTCCAGATGATGAGTTGTATTGAAATCGAGTACCGTAAATATGGTCCGGCGCAACAATGCCTTCCAAAGCAGATTTAATCACCTCTTCGGGCGCAGCCGAAACGACATAGAACGAGAAGCTATAGCCATCAATGCCACTTTCAAGAAACCTTGAGAGCAAGGGGATGTTCTGCTTCAGGCGTATGCGTTTGCCTACTTCGATCAGGTGCTCTTTGCGAACCCGGCGGAATTGTGGGTCGTGCAGCAAGAGATAAGCCAATTCGCCGCCCTGCTGTACCATGTTGATGCGAGATAGCCCTGCGACTTTCTCGGCAAACCCTGAAATGCCAAGCAATTCGCTCAGCACAATTCCAGAGTCGTTGAAGCTTAGCGTTTGGTCAAAATCACTAGCCACCAAATAATGTTTTGTCGCGTTCGATTTGTCTATCATCTTCTTTACCTCCTCCGAGTAACACAGGTAGGAAAGGGGGAAATACCCTACCCTTGAGAGGCGCTTTGAGCGCGAATCTGGCGCTCAAAGACCGCCTCTCAACTGAACCTGGGATTTATTTATCTGCACTCCCCTGATTCCAATCTTCCTTGGTCCATAGGTTCTTTTTCTTTCACTCCCTCAGTGTACAGGAGGAACAAAATTCAGATAAATTAAATATTATAATCACCGTCAGTAGTTATAATGATGGCATGGAATTCCGTCAGCTTGAGATTCTGCGAGCCGTTGCTGAAACGCGAAACTTCACTCGCGCAGGCGAACGCCTGGGACTGAGCCAATCTGCGGTCAGTCAACAGATTAAGGCTCTGGAAGAGGAATTAGGCGAACCGCTACTGGTGCGCACCAGTAGACGTGTAGAGGTCTCGCGTGGCGGCGAGTTGGTGCTTGAACACGCGGCGCGGATTTTTGCCGAACTGGAGGAAATCCGGGCAGCCTTTAAAGGAGCCGATATGCTGTCGGCAAGCCGGCTGCGAGTCGCCTTGGCGACGCAGGCGCTCGTCCATTTGTTCTCCCCGCTTTGCGCAGAATTCATTGGCCGCTACCCGCAGGTTGAGCTTTCCTTTCGCACGACAGCCAACACCAATGAGACCATTGAGCAGGTACGCGCGAATGCCGCTGATGTGGGTTTTGCTTCCCTGCCGATTCGGTCGCGGGAATTAAAGATCGAAAGGTTATTCGATGACGAACTGATTTTGGTCGTCAGCAAAGAGCATGACTTTGCGAAAAGGTCATTGATCGAAGCTACAGAACTGGCGCGCGAGCGCTTCGTACTCTACGAGCAGAACGTCTCAATCCGACAGGTGACCGATGCCTTTTTTGAGAAGGTAGAGATCGAGCCCGTTGTGGCAGTTGAATCCAATGATACTGATTTCATCTTGCAGATGGTGGCGAAAGGAATCGGTATCTCGTTTCTGCCGAGTTGGGCAGTAACAGAGGGGCTTCGCAAAGATAGGTTGCGGGCAATATCGGTTGTCGGCCACGACCTGCGCCGCAGTGTGGCAATCTGTCACCTCAAGAGTAACCCCTCGGCGGCGGTGCGAGCCTTCTTGACTTTTTTGCGCCAGCACCAGAAAGAGATACAGCAGGCGGCGCGACCTGAAATCATCAACCAAGCTGTCTCACCTTCTGCAACAGGAACTGGCTGATAACCAACCCGGATGACCCGCGCTTCATTTTTGTATTCCCTTGGAGTTGACCATTGATTACACTGGCGATTGAAGTCACAAATTATTAAAAAAGGAAGAATACGATGCTTGAATCGGGAGCCGTTCTACAGAAGCGCTATGAAATTATTAAGCCAATCGGTCAAGGCGGAATGGGCGCAGTCTATTTAGCCCGTGACCAACGCCTCGGCAACACCATAGCTCTGAAAGAGACCTTCTTCAACGACCAGATGATGTTGGCGGCATTTGAGCGCGAAGCGCGGTTGCTTGCCGGACTGAGACACGCTGCCTTGCCCAAGGTAATGGATCATTTTTCTGAGAACAACGGACAATTCCTGGTTATGGAGTTCATCGCCGGCGAAGACCTTCAAGATCTGCTCGAAAGTGCTACGGAAGCCTTTCAAACGGAGGAAGTGCTCCAGTGGGCGGATCAGATACTCGACGCACTTGATTTCCTGCACTCGCAGAATCCGCAGATTATTCATCGTGATATCAAACCTCAGAACCTGAAGCTAAGCTCCAGAAACCAGGTCGTGCTGCTCGACTTTGGGCTGGCAAAAAGTGCGGCGGCAAACACCACCACCACAACTTCAGGTCAAAGTATCTTTGCCTATACACCAATCTATGCTCCTTTAGAGCAAATTCAAGGCGCTGGCACAGACGCGCGAAGCGACATCTACTCGCTGGGAGCGACGCTTTATCATCTGCTAACTGGAAACAAACCGGTTGATGCCTTAACTCGCGCAGCCGACTTTTTAAACGGCAAACCAGACCCGCTTGCTTTCGTCCAAGAACACAATCCACGCATTTCTCCAGCCGTAGGGGAGGTCATCGCACAAGCAATGGCTTTGAATCGGGACCTTCGTCCGGCGACCGCTATCGTAATGCGCAAATTGCTTCGCGACGCTGCTCAGGCGTCCACACAGAGTTTGGCACCTCAGGAGCAGACGATCCTGGCGCAGACAAAAGTTTTTCACACCAACGCAAAGGCCGTATCGCCTCCTGTTACGCATGGTCAGGTCACTCCAAAAACCAGCGCCAACGGGGCGCATCAGGTGGCGACATATCAGGGACCAACACCTGCAAAAAACACCAGCCCAAACCCTGCGTTGCAATCGCAGTGGGCTAGGACGCCTGCTTGGCCTGCCTCACCAGTCGAACCCTCGGTGAGCGGCAGTTCCAGTCGAGGAAAGTTGATGGCTGCGGCGCTCGTGCTTATCGTTCTGAGCGTTGTCTTCACCCTTCGCTTCACTCGCAACTCGAATCCTGAAAGTGATGAAACCAAACCCATCAATCCAGCAATAATTGAACAGGAGAATACGCGGAATCAATCTGATGCCGGCGCCAAGACTTCGACGACAGCCACGGACGGGCAATACCAGACTCCCTCAACAGTTGTGATGCCTGAGCGCGTCTCAACTCAAGAGACTTCGACACAACGTGTGGCCGAAGAAAAACCGGCAACGGCAGAACCGGTAACCACGCAACCGGTAATCACGCAAAAGCCCGAACAAGCGGAAGCCAAGCG
>JANMSG010000819.1:0-8258 GCA_031389065.1 Acidobacteriota bacterium
TGGCACGATCAGGAGGAGCGATCACCAAAAGCGAAGCGTCCGGCGCGGCATCGTGAATTTTATTGAGCAGTTTTGAAAATTTTTCGCCATAGTCTTTAAGATCCAGGTCAGCATCACCAATCTCGTTTGAACCGTAAGCGATGATGATTAGTTCGGGAGCACGGCGTTCAAGGTTACTTGCGAGAATTTGCCAATCCCATTCGAGGAGACGATAGGCGCGTGCGCCATTGATTCCGAGCGCGTCATAGACAACACCCGCTTTATCAGTTTCGATTGCGATGCCAAAAACTTTGACCGCGCCTTGCACGACGGTGCGAATCTCAATGGTGTGCATTCCTTCTTCTTCTGCTTCGACTTCAACGTAAAGAGGCTCTGTTGTTTTCGACTTGAGAGAAACGCGCTCGTACAATTGGCCATCCAACAACAGATCAATCGCGCCGCCGGTTGGTTGCTTCATCAGGTAAACATCGAAGCGGCTGCAAACAGATTGCATGAAAAGCCATTCGTTTTTCCGGCTTGTTGCCAGACTGACGCCCGCAATTCCAAACTGTCCTTCTGAAATCGAAGCCGATTGCTCCAACCCTTCAACCCTCCATCCATCACTTGATTCACTTTTGACTCCGCTGCGCGCGTACCAATGCCAGGGTATCCCCGCCAGAATAAAGCCTGGTCCCGCATCTCCGAATTTTTGTTGAAACTTGCGACGCAGAGCACCTGTCAAAATATCCGCTGCGACGTGCGAATCGCCATAATGGATGATGCGAACGACTTCTAGTCCTCCAACCGTTCTGCTTAGAGCTTTATAGAAATTGAGCATCACGCCGTCCGGGTCTTCGATAGCTTGCCGCTTTGTAGATTCATCTGCGCTCTGTTTGTTCCATGCGAAAGCGCAATGATGCGTTTCGCAGAGAACCAAGAACAGTAGTAGCACTACAAACCAAGGGTTTCGGCGCGATGCTTTTGAGGTTGATTTAACGGCTCCTATCATCGGCGTTATTATCTTGGGAATAATTTGAAAGAGATATGAGTTAAACATCAGCCGCGATGTGTGTAAGCCGCTCTGTAAGATTGTGGATTGCTCTTCTGTTGTAACTGTGGGTAACCACAGCAAACAACCGAATGCCATAAGAGTACATCAGAGCAGGCGCAACGCAGACATTTATTGGTTGTCGTTACGGCATTGCTTGAGACTGTGGATTGCCACATTGATTATTACGCTATGAAAGGCTAAAACTTCTCGGCAGATGTGAATAATAATTTGAATTAAGAGTGGGGGGTCTAAGTTGATTCGATATTCAATGGCAGCTTTCTTGGTGACCGTTTGCGTTGCAATTCCGGCGCAGGCGTTTCAACTTGAAAGTTATACACCTCTGACAAAGGCAGAACTAGGTAAGCCATTTCCCTTGACACACATTGCAGACTACCAGAAGGCGCGAACGATCAAACAGCTTCCCGGCGGAGTTTCAGGTATAGAAGTAAATCCCCTTGAAGATGAGGAAGGCAATTCCGGGCCTATCTTTTCGGGCAAAGATAAACATGGAAAAACCTGGACTGTTCAGCTCGGCGAGAAGATGGGGCTTGGCGGTAACATTTTCACCACAGATCTGGACAAGAATGGGATTCAGGATCTGTTATTTATCTTTCCAACAGGTGGCAATGGACTTGCGCCTACATCACATATCTTGACTTTGATGTTCGATTTAACAGGGCGTCCGATTCCTTTTGAAGCGGAAGGTTACTACGACTCGGATAAGTTGAATATCGCTGAGCTTGTAGATATGAATAGAGACGGCAAAGCCGAACTTGTCTTCATGAATTTCGATGACGGCTATTGGATAACGAACATCTATGAGGCGAGCGACGGCAGATGGCAACGCATCAAAGGGCAATTCGGCAATCGCTCGTTTCCTCTATTTACACGCTTTACGAATCGTCCGAACCACAAAACCGAGGTTCCCGCAAAAGGTCGGCGTCCGTTCGCGCCGGACTTATCGAACAAAATACCCGTATTGACGGGGCGAATCGTCTCTTTCAAATGGGCTAGAGCAGGGGATGAGGCAAAGCAGAGTTCGCCTGTCGGTCTCTTTTTTGTAATGATCGATTCGAATGGCGAACAGATTTCCTGGGTATCGGACCAGTGGAATGGCGCTGTCTCGCTAGTTGTTGACAATGACGATGGGCGCAAAGTGATGGCGCTATGGTCAAATGCAAATGCGGTAAAAACATTGTTAGATGAGATCAAAATGAAGGAGTACAAGGTTACTCTTTACGGGAAACGACTCATAGACAAAACCAGCCCTGAATTGATTTGGGCAGCAAGCAGGAAATAACCATGGCGATATTGATAGCCGAAGATAACGTGGCGCAGCGTCGTTACTTGCGCGAAATTCTTGAGCGGGAGTTTGCGGCATTCTTGCCTATCCTTGAGGCTGGTGATGGCGAAGCCACAATCGCATTGGCGCTGGCGCACCAACCCGCGCTCTGTGTGATGGATATTCAAATGCCCAAGCTTTCTGGCGTAAAAGCAGCGCGGGCAATCTGGCGAGGCTTTCCATCGGCGCGAATTATTTTCTGGACACAGTTTCCGCATGAAATTTATATCAATGAAATTCGCAAGATTTTAAAATCCGTGAAGCCTACGCCTGCTTACGGATTTATAGACAAGAACAATCCTGAAACCAGGTTTCTGCGCTTCGTCGCGGCAGTGCTTGAAGACGGCGCGGATATGATTGACCCCGCCTTCAAAGATTCTTTCAAGCGCCCTTTACTCACGGAGTTTGAAGCGGAGGCATTGTACTATCTGGCGATGGGCTTATCGAATTGGGCAATCGCTCGCAAATGCAGTTTAAGTTTACGCGGTGTCGAAAGCCGTCTGGCGACGTTGTACGAAAAACTGTTCATCTCTTCGCCGGTTGGAACTGCAAACGAAGTCTATGACAAACTTGCATATAACGTGCGAACCCGTGCTTTCTTTGAAGCGCTCAGACGCGGCTTGATTAACAATGACGAGTTAGAAAAAGCCGCTAGTGATTTGGAACATTGGATTGAGCGCGACCGCAAACGATTCATCGAAGAACAAAACAAAAAGGGTTGAAAAAGAACGAAGTCTAAGCTTGTTTCTCGTGGCTGTGCCACTTTGATGTTTGGAGAGTCGTAGACTCTCCAGGATGACTGCCTTAAGACCCTGCGGCTACGCCGCCCTTTATAGCGAATAGGTCATTTTACCTTGCGAAGATTGATTCTGTTTTTCACTTCAAAAGATGGCGGCGCAGCCGCTAAGAAAAAGGCAAGCACTTGTCGGAAAGTCTCTGACTTTCCGCACATCAAAGCGGCACAGCCGCACAAAGTGAAGAACGACTCTAACCGGCGTGTCGGCTTCATGCCAAGTACGGCGCAGCCGCGCAAAGACTCCCTTCAACTTAAAAATCGCTTCCTCCTAACTTGTGTCATCTTATCTTTCATCTTTCTGCTCTCTTCAACAACATCATCGCAAATCGAAAACCTCTCTCCCAATCTGCATCAATGGGGAGCGGTGACGCTCTTTCACGGCTTGCCTTCCAATCACGTTCGAGCCATAGCCCAAGACACAGACGGAACGCTATGGTTTGGAACAGACAGCGGGCTTGCGAAATATGACGGTCGCCGTATAGAGAAAATCGCTAACGAAGAGTTGGCATCAACACGCATTCACGCGCTCAAACTCGATAAAAATAATACCTTATGGATAGGAACGGACAACGGTGCTTATCAATTCACGAACAATCGATTCCAAGCCATTCCTGAAACCTTCGACAAAACTATCAATGCCATCGCTATTGATAAAGAGAATAGAATCGCGTTAGCAAGCGAACAAGGAACCCTCTTCGTTTGCACATTTGAGAAAGACCATTCACTCCAAGTAAAGAGCTTTGCGCCTTCCGAATACCCCATCCTCAATATTGAATCAAACAATCGACCGCTACCTCTCTCCAGTCTCGTTTGGCTAAATGATGCTTTGATTGTTGGTTCTCACAGTAGAGGTTTGCTCAAAGTTGAAAACAACGAAGTCAATGAAATCACCAGCAATCCTCGCGCTTTTTTCATCGAAGCAATTGAAACGGAGGCTCGCTCTCGCTTGTGGTTTGGCGCGCAAATCAAAGCCAGCGACGGCGGGCTATATCAATGCGAAGATCTGGATCGCCCAATAAAATCGAGCGAAAACACCGGCACAGTCAAGGCGTTGAAATTCGATTCCCGCGATAATCTTTGGACAGCTACGCAAGGGCAAGGCGTTTTCGTTTTCAAAGATTCAATCGTAATGGAACATTTCACGTTTGAGAACACGGCTGGCGGCTTGCGCTCAAATAATGTCTTTTCAATCTTCATTGACCGCGAAGGCGTTGTATGGTTTGGCACGGACCGTGGCGTTTGTCGTTACGACCCGAAAAGCGTTCGCGTCGAAACCATCTCGCCGAACGCGGAAAGTAACTTTGCCCGAGTGTTGTTTCAATCTTCGGATGGTTTGATCTGGTGCGGCACAAATAGCGGTCTGTTTGTGCGCTCTTCGACGCACAAATTCTGGAGCGAGATCAAAGATTTTGCAGGCAAAACCATTCATTCCATCATCGAAGATTCACAAGGACGAATGCTTGTAGGAACCGCCATAGGGCTTTATGCAAGTCAAAGAATATCCAACGGTATTGGGTCAAGTTTCTTATCTGGCGGCAGAAATTTTGTCCGCATCGAAAGCGAGCAATTCAAAGACACCAGCGGCAATAGCATCCGCGCGATGTGCGAATTTCGAGGTGCGGTTTACCTGGCAGTTTTTGGTCGTGGAGTTGAACGGCTCGATGGAATGAAACGAACTCTCGTCTACCCTGTAGAAATAGATGATGCAAGAAAGCAGCAAGTCATCAGTCTGTACGCGGACAAAAACGAACGCCTGTTGATCGGCACAGCCGAGGCTGGCGTTTTCATCTTCGATGGCAAACAAATCACAACTGACAAAGCGCTTGAACCACTCAAAGATAAAACGATTTGGTCCATCATGGCGACCAATGAAAGCATGACCTGGTTTTCGTCTGACAAAGGGTTATACGCATTAACCAATAGCCGATTGATTCAGGTGATCAAAGACTCAGATGCTCGCAATTGTATCGCTTTGAAGGAATCAAGCAATGCCGTATGGTGCGCTACGGCTGACAACGGCTTGCATAAAGTTTTACTCAACGAAAACCTTGAGCCAGTCACTGCGCGATTCGACATGGAGCAAGGTTTACCGTCTCAAAAAGCGTTTGCGGTTTTATCTTCACGAAATGATTTAAATATCGAAGCCTTATTGATCGGTACAAACAAAGGCATCGCGCGTTACGAGCCTAGTGGCGTGGCTCCAACGCTCAAAGCGACGCGAGTAATTGGCAGTCGCTTGTTTCAGCCGCAAGAGATTCAAACCAGTATCAAGCTCGAATACCCACAGAACAGTTTGCTCGTGGATGTCACGGCAATTAGCAGTCGCACCTTTCCCGAACAGTTTCAATATAACTTCGCGCTTCAAGACGCATCAGGGAAATTGGTCGCGCAAAAACTTTCTCGCGATTCGCAGATGTTAATGGAAGGTTTGAAGAACGGACGCTACACGCTTACAACGCGAGCCTTTACTAACGAGTTGATATCATCCGATGCGCTCACCATCCACTTCACGGTCGAACGCGCGCCTTTCCCCTGGACTACGACTGCACTTGCCATTTTGTTGGCTCTGGCGCTAATAGCTATGTGGTGGGGCTATCGGCAAAACAGGATGATTGCGCGCAGCAACGAAGCCCTGGCCTCAAGCAATCAGCAACTTGCAGAAACGCGTATGCAGCTTGCCAACGAAACCGAAACCGAACGCCGCCGCATCGCCCGCGATTTGCACGATCAGACGCTAGCGGATTTGCGCCGCTTGATGATGCTCACGGATGAATTGCCAGCCGGTGAAGATACACAGAAGAAAAGCAGCCTTGAACCAACTACGTTTCGCAGAGAGATTGAATCGGTTTCATCGGAGATTCGCAGAATCTGCGAAGACCTCAGCCCCTCCGTACTTGAAAATGTAGGATTTGCCGCCGCGCTCGAATATGCGCTGACCGATGCGGTGGCGCATCTGCCAGTTGATAAAAAATTCGAGTACGAGTTTTCCTGCGAAGAAGGCATCGAAGACAAGTTGCAGTTGTCGCCAGTGATGCAGATTCACCTCTATCGAATCGTCCAGGAAGTTATCAACAACATCTCGCGTCATTCAAATGCCACTCACGTCAAACTCGACGCAATCATAGAACCGAGCGGTGATTTCACGCTTGATATAGCAGACAATGGACGAGGTTTTGATTTAGAGAGAGCCGAAAAGCGAGGTCGCGGCATCGCGAATATTCGTTCACGTGGAAGCTTGATAGAAGCCGAAGCGAATTGGAGCAAGCAACCAGAAGGCGGCACCCTTTTTACATTGCGTAGAAAGTCGGATGCTAGTGAATAACCCTAAGTGATTGATGGCAAGATATTATAAAATCATGCAACAATTTCAAGGTTCTACTTCTTTGTTACTCCTCATCGTGTTTATAATCACACTTTTATTGACTAAATAAAATTCATGTTGTGAGAGAAAATTTATGCCGCCACTTGTAGGAATTATTATGGGGTCGAAGTCGGATTGGGAGACCATGTCGAACGCCGCAGAAACGCTTGACATACTCGGTGTTGCTTACGAAGTTCGCGTTGTTTCGGCTCATCGAACACCCGATTTGTTATTCGAGTATGCGTCAACAGCAATGGAGCGCGGATTGGAAGTCATCATCGCAGGAGCAGGCGGCGCGGCTCATCTTCCCGGAATGACCGCCGCGAAAACTGCTTTGCCTGTGTTAGGCGTGCCCGTTGAATCGAAAGCTTTGAAAGGCATGGATTCACTACTTTCAATCGTTCAAATGCCTGCGGGAATTCCTGTAGGCGCGTTGGCAATTGGCAGAGCCGGAGCCATCAATGCGGCGTTGTTAGCGACGGCGATTTTAGGAAATAAATATCCTGAGTATCGAGAAGCGTTGAAGAAATATCGTGAGGCGCAAACGCAAACGGTTTTGGCAAACCCAAATCCGCAAGAGTAGAAAATACAAAACAAAAAATCACCACGAAGGACACAAAGAACACGAAGATTTATTAAAGTTTCTTCGTGTTCTTTGTGTCCTTCGTGGTGAAAAAATTTCTAAATTGCAGCAATGAGATTTAGCTTGCAATAAATTCCAGACCTAAATCTCCATCCTTCACATCTATGAACAGCTTGCCGCCCTGTTGCAATTTACCGAAGAGAATCTCTTCCGCCAGTGGCTCTTTGATCTTCGATTGAATCAAACGTCCCATAGGGCGCGCGCCCATCAATTTGTCGTAGCCTTTTTCGGCAAGCCAAGTTCGCGCTTCGTCAGTCAATTCTATTTGGACATTTTTCTCAGCAATTTGAGCGCGCACTTCCTTGATGAATTTATCAACCACAAGTTTGATGGACTGAAAATCGAGTGAGTTAAACGCGATCCAACCATCAAGTCTATTGCGGAATTCGGGGCTGAATGTGCGTTCGATCACGCCTTTGCCTTTGCTCCCTGTGCTGCCTTTTCTGAAGCCTATGGAATCGTTGCTGATTTCACGGCCTCCGGCATTTGTAGTCATGATCAAAATCACATTGCGGAAATCGGCTTTCTTGCCGTTGTTATCCGTGAGCGTCGCGTGATCCATCACTTGCAATAAAATATTGAAAACATCGGGGTGCGCTTTTTCCACTTCATCAAGCACAAGCACACTATAGGGCGTTCGGTTGATTGCGTCCGTGAGCAAGCCGCCTTGATCGAAGCCTACGTAGCCAGGTGGCGCGCCAATCAATCTGGAAACCGTGTGCTTCTCCATATATTCGCTCATATCGAAGCGCAGAAATTCTACACCGAGTGTATGCGCCAATTGTTTTGCGAGTTCAGTTTTGCCAACTCCTGTTGGTCCTGAAAACAGAAACGAGCCGATGGGCTTGCTGGGATGTCCCAAGCCTGAGCGCGAAATTTTTATCGCTTTGGTGATCTGCCTAATTGCATCATCTTGTCCGAAAAGAACCGCCTTGAGTTCGCTTTCGAGATTCTGCAAACGGTCTTTATCGGAAACCGAAACGGTTTTCGGTGGAATCTTTGCCATTCGCGCAACCACGGTTTCAATGTCTAAAGGTAACAGCATCTTCGGACGTTTCCGTTTTGGTAGAAGCTTTACCGCAGCAC
>JANMSG010000821.1:0-3837 GCA_031389065.1 Acidobacteriota bacterium
CGTTCGATTACCAACTTTAGCTTGAAGCGCAAGCATAATACCGTATAATAACGAGCAAGGGTGAAGCAATAAAATATTTGGGGCGCAGGCGCAAACCTAATCTACTCAAGGAACGATTTGGCGAAACGCTTCCATATCAAACGTCACGCACAAGGAGCTTATAATGCGACATATGAAAATCACTTTATTGATAATGACAATCCTGTTTTCAGCCATCTCCGTTGCAGCAGACAAGAAAAAGGCCTCATCTTCAGAAGATCAGAGTCTTTATATTGTGTCAGCAAAATCAGGGGTTGTCAGCATCATCGACGGTGACGTAACTTTCAAACGCGGCACAAGTGTCTGGGAGTCTGTGGTCGAAGGCGATGAACTCAAAGCTGGTGATGTAATTAAAACGGGGGCTACAGGTCGCATGGAAATATTGCTCAATCCCGGAACTTACTTACGCATCGCGGAAAACAGCGAAGTCGCCTTTCCCGATTTAGCCTCTTTCAAATTGAAACTCAGCCTCTTAAAAGGCACAGCGATTTTGGAGGCATCCATTGTTGATGTTTCAATCAAATTCACAACACCTCAATATATGTTCACCATCACACGCGACGGACTCTATCGCTTCAGTGCGACGGATGATGGCAAGTCCGAATTGATGGTTCGCAAGGGCCGTATAACAGTAGCGGGGGCAGAGATCAAAGAAGGCAAAAAAATAATCATTGAAAATGGTCCTCCAGCAATTCTGGCATTTGACAAAAAGGTTGAAGATGATTTTGATACGTGGTCCAAAACGCGAGCAAAAACCATCATTGCCACTAACAAACAACTCTCCAATAGCCGGATGAAAAACTCTTTGTTAGCAGGATATACCAGAGGTGTCTGGGTATATGATCCGTGGTCCAGGTCTTACACTTTCTTGCCGGGATGGGGTGGATTCTCTTCGCCTTACGGATTCAGCTACCGCAATTGCAATCCATATTGGGATCGCAATCCATATGGCTATGGATACAGCAATAACAACGGCTGGGGCAACGGCACAAGCAGCGGAAATGGCGGCAATAACAGTGGCAGCGCTTCGAGCGTTGGCGGCGAGTACACCAAAGGCAGCAGCAGTGTAAGTAGCCCTCCCTCTCCTGCTCCCAGCACTGGCACTTCGCTTGGCGGTCGCGATCGGACGATAGAAAAGAGAAGAGATAATTAGTTCGTACGATCATCACCGAAGATAGATTTCCTTCATAAAAAACGCTCAAGCTTCAAGCTTGAGCGTTTTTTATTTTCCAGTAAACTTCCAATCATTTTCACATCAAGTTACACTTTTCCTTCGAGAATACTTCGATTTTTTATTTCGACAAAATGGCTTACCTGATTGACGGAAACAATGTGATGGGGCAAACGCCCGGCTGGCATCGCGATAAGTCGAAAGCGCGAAGAATGCTTCTGGAACACCTGGCAACTTTTGCAAGTGTGAAAAAGGCTCGTGTCACAGTAGTCTTTGACGGCAGTCCCGACAGAGAGTTGCCAGATGGTTCAGCTTTTCGCGGCGTGAAAGTTCTCTTTGCGGAACGAGGCTCCGACGCAGATACACGAATCGTCAAACTTGTCGAAGCATCGAAAGACAGGCGCGGCTTAACCGTCGTTACTTCCGATCGCAGCCTTGCCTTCCAGGTTCGCGCAAGCGGCGCGATAACTCTTCGCTCTGGGGAGTTCAGAAAACTACTCGAAGTCGCTATGCTGGCAACCTCCAAAATTGAAGATGGCGAGAAGTTTGAAATTGATGATGTGAATTCGTGGCTCAGATATTTCGGAGCAACACCGGACGATGATACCTAGAAGGAAGCAACATGGAATATTTGTAGCATTTTATCTCGCTTATGGCAGTCTCAAATGATTGGTTTTGATGATTGTTATTATTTATCAGGAGAAGAATCATGATTGATGCAATGCAAAAGCCCTCCGCATATTGCGACGTAACCATCGGCGATTTATTAATGCTTTTAGCGCGAGACTATCCGCACAACGACGCGCTGGTTTATCCTGACCGCCAGTTGCGCTATAACTTCAAAGAGCTTGAATCGCTCGTGCGACAAATCGCCAAAGGCTTGCTCGATTGCGGCATTGAACGTGGCGACCGTGTCGCTTTGTGGGCTACGAACGTGCCGGAATGGATCGTGCTGCAATTTGCGCTCGCAAAAATAGGAGCCGTGCTGGTCACCGTCAATACAAGTTTGCGCGCCGCAGAACTCGCATACTTGTTGAAGCAATCGGAATCAAGCGCCTTGATTACCATCTCTGGTTTTCGCGACGTTGATTATGTCGAAACGATTTACGAAATCATTCCCGAATTGCGTAACGCCCAAGAAGGCTCTTTGCACACGCTCGACTTTCCTTTTCTACGCAGCGTAATTTACATAGGCGAAGAGTCTCGTGCGGGAATGATTGGCTACAACTCTCTACACCGGCGTTCTAAAAACCTCAGCGATGAAAAACTGGACACCCTCATTGCCGCTCAGGACATTGACGACGTAATCAATATGCAGTACACCTCCGGCACCACAGGTTTTCCGAAAGGCGTGATGCTGACACATCGCAACATCTTGAACAACGGCTATTGGATGGGCGAAATCTTAGGCTACACACCACAGGACAGGCTCTGCTTGCCTGTCCCGTTGTTTCATTGTTTCGGTTGTGTGATCGGTGTACTGGGTGCCTACACGCATGCGACGACCCTGGTGCCGCTTGATTTTTTCGACCCGCTGAAAGTCCTGCAATATGTCGAAAAGGAAAAATGCACTGCCGTGTATGGCGTACCGACGATGTTCATAGCGGAGCTTGAGCAATTGGATGCTCACCACTTTGACCTATCGAGTTTGCGGACAGGTGTGATGGCAGGTTCGCTCTGCCCTGAGCCTTTAATGCGAAAAGTGATTGATCGAATGAACCTTCGCGAAATCACCATTGCTTATGGATTGACCGAAGCCTCGCCGGGAATTACGATGACACCGCGATTTGATTCGATTGAACTGCGCACACAGACCGTCGGCAAAGTGATTCCACAAGTCGAAGTGAAAATCATTGACCCCACAACTGGCGAAGAATGCGCGGCGAATGTAGTCGGTGAGTTATGCGCGCGCGGCTATAACATCATGAAGGGTTATTACAACAATGCGAAAGCGACTGCCGAAGCAATTGATGCTGAAAGTTGGCTGCACACAGGCGACCAGGCAACGCTCGATGAAGCAGGTTATATTCGCATCACGGGTCGCATCAAAGATTTGATCATTCGCGGTGGCGAAAACATCGCGCCGAAAGAGATTGAAGACCTGCTGTTACAACATCCCAAAATTGCCGATGTTTACATTTACGGCGTACCTGATGAAAGAGTAGGAGAAGAGGTTGCGGCAGCTATTCGTCTAAAGTCGAATGAGATATTGACACTTGAGGAGTTAAGAGCGTTTTGCGAAGGGCGCATCGCAAAGTTTAAAATCCCGCGTCAGCTTCGCTTCGTTGAAGATTTCCCGATGACCGCTTCCGGCAAGGTGCAGAAATTCAAACTGCGCGAGATGCACTTGAAAAATGATTAACGCAATCTGTTATGCTCTTCTGAACCCTTTACCTTAACTCAACTGAAAGGAACTGCAATGGAAAAGATACTATCGTTTGCTGGAGAGGAATTTGAAGGCTATCTGACAGTGCCAGCCAGCGGCAAAGGCCCAGGAATAGTCTTGTTACAAGAGATTTTCGGGGTCAACGAATTAATGCGCAACGTCGCTGACGATTACGCCGCAAAAGGTTTCACCGTTCTCTGCCCTGATCTGTTCTGGAGACAGGAGCCGGGCATTCAATTGA
>JANMSG010000829.1:0-2914 GCA_031389065.1 Acidobacteriota bacterium
TGCCGCCACTTGGGAACAGGTAAAATTGAACTGATAACGATGGGTATTTTAGTCGCGTAGCGACAAGCTGAATTTAGCCGTGCGTTTCAACGCACGGAATGAGAAGCAAAAGCCTGCCTTGTCGCGTTAGCGACAATTGAATAGGTGCACTTTCAATCGTCGCTGACGCGACGCCATCTCTGAACTCTTTTAACCGTGCGTTTCAACGCACGGCTACACTCAAATTGTCGCTACGCGACATTGAAAAGGAACTCGTTACAACTTATTTTTACACATTCCTTATCTCGACTTTATCCATTAAAGAGCTACATCATATTGTATCCAGGTGAAGTCGCCCCCAACTTATTGGGGTCTTCCAGAACGGTTCTTTTGCCAATTCAAAAATCGGTGAAAAATGGGGTTTCGCTACATACAAAATCTTGTACCTGTTAATCAACACCCGCAAGATACTGAGCTTTAGCAATGGATAAAGTCGAGCTTATTCACTATTCACTATTCACTATTCACTTTATTGATCTACCCAAAACTTTTGCTTAGATGCTTATTATGAGACCATAGAGAATTGATGAGTGAAAACACTAGGATAAGCGAAGACCAAATCGGGGCGGCTATAACGGGACTCAACTCGGCTGAAGTTGCCACAAGATACGAAGCAGGTCACTATAACAAGCCTACTCCGTCAGCTACCAAAAGCGTCCCACGCATCTTTTTCAATAATTTTACCTCCGTATTTAATATTATCATCGGGCTTGTTATCGCCTTTCTCCTGGCATTCTACTTTGGCACGAAAGATCAGCGCTTGCTTCTGGATGCCATAGGCGTTTTCTCCGTAGCCTTCTTGAATACCGCTATCGCAATATTTCAAGAAGTGAAAGCAAAGCGGGCTCTCGATGAAGTCAATATGCTGTTAATCAGGGAGGTTAGTGTAATCAGGAATGGAATGATCTCTAGCCTGGCTCATGAGCAAATCGTTATTGATGATGTAATCGTCGTCAGGCGCGGCGATCAAGCCGTCGTGGACGGCACAGTATTGCAAGCCAATCATATGGAGATTGACGAATCCCTGCTAACCGGCGAATCCCTTCCTATAGAAAAAGAGCCTGGTGATCAGATACTTTCAGGAAGCTTCTGCCTCTCCGGTAATGGCTACTATCGGGTCACGCAATTGAGCGATTGCAGTTATGCTTCTAAGCTGACGCGAGTGGCGCAGCAACTCAAGATCACCATCAGCCCACTACAAAAACAGGTCAATCGCATCGTGGCGCTATTATTTGTTACGGCGCTCTTACTGTGTATTCTGGAAAGCTCTATAGCGATTTACAACCGGCAGTTGGGTGTGGGATTTGCCAGAATGCTTGCCACGATACTGATCGGTCTGGTGCCTCAAGGACTTGTATTAATGGCTTCGGTAACTTTTGCCATTGGGATTTATCGAATCAGCAAAGTCGGCGCACTGGTTCAGGCATTCAATGCCATCGATTCGTTTGCCAATGTGCAAGTAATTTGTATGGACAAAACCGGAACGCTGACCCAGAACCGCATGACGGTACGGACAATAACCTCGCTTACGGATCAGCTATCTCAAAATGCTCTGGAGAGGCTTTTAGGGACTTATGCGAAGTTCTCTTCGGATAAGAACGCAACGATTCGCGCCCTCGAAGAATTCAGTGCTGATGGCGATGCTGATTTGCTCTATGAACTTCCTTTTAGCTCGCAGCGGAAGATGAGTATATTGAGCATAAAAAAGCCTGGGCAAGAGAATGTCTACGTTTTGGGCGCGTTTGAAATACTGGCAGCACTTTGTAGCGATGAACATAGAGCCTACTCTTTTCAGGCGGCGTCTGAAGCAAAACTCGATGTTTACCGCAACCTGCTGTTCGGAGAGATCCTCAATCCCGAAGCGCTTGACCGGCGTTCAAAAGACCTCAGTCAACTTCGCATCAAGCCGCTGTCTATTGTCTCGCTGAGCGATACCGTGCGCGAAGATGTAGCAGAGGTCATTAAAGATTTTGAGGGTAAGGGAATCCGGTTCAAGATTTTGTCTGGAGATTCGGCAACTTCAATACTTGCGACCTGTCGGGATATCGGTTGGTTTGTAGCTGATGAGGATATGATTAGCGGAGCCGAACTCGATAGCTTAACGGATGAGCAACTTGAGCAGGTGGTGGATAAGAGAGTTGTTTTTGCGCGCTTGAAGCCTGAACACAAAGTAAAAATCATCGAAGCATTAAGAGCAAACAACATCTATACCGCTATGATCGGTGATGGCGTCAATGACGTGCCTGCCATCAAGCAAGCAGATTTGGGAATGGCAATGGATGAGGGCGCTTCTATAACCAAAGAGGTCGCCGATATTATTCTGCTCAAGAACAAATTTACACTGCTGCCCCAGATATTTGAGGAAGGTAAGAAGATAATCAATACGGTCACTTCGATTGCCAGATTGTTTTTGACAAAGAATTTCATGGTGATTTATCTGACCTTACTTTCTGCGTTGCTATCCTGGGAATTTCCGTTGACACCTCGCAGAGTATCTTTAATCAACATCTTCGCAATCGCCTTGCCTGCCATGATGATCGCGCTGACCAATACCAACACCAGCAGACACAGGCGTTTTGTTTTAGACTTGCTGTCGTTTGTAGCCGTATCCGCATTGGTAATTGTTACGGCAGGATATACAGGTTTCTACCTCATAAAAGAGAGAGCCGAGACTTCCGAGTCGAATACGCAAATCGCCCACATGGTGATGCTTTCGATAATGATTATTACCTCTATCGCCAGTTTCCTGATCGTTGCCGCACTCGGAGGAAAAAAGAAACATGCCATCTACATTGTGTATGCGGCTGCCATGATTGCCGTCTATTTTCTGGTCGCCGCTACTTCATCAGACAGCAGACTACTTGCGTTAGTAAAG
>JANMSG010000833.1:0-3424 GCA_031389065.1 Acidobacteriota bacterium
GTTTTAAACCGATAAAAAAAAACAAACAATTTAAATATGCCTGGAAAAAATTTCAAACCGCGTTTGGGGGGTTTTCAATTGGGCTTAATTTATTGGGGGTTGCGTTTTTTTTTGCAGCCAACCCCCGACGACAAGAAGATGGTCTTCGTACATCACCGCGAGACCCTTGAGCGTTTAGGCGCGCTACTGGAAGCCGCCGGAATGCGCTTTGAACAATTTGACGGTTCGATGAGCGGGCCGGAAAAAGACCGCGCCGTTGAGCGTTTCCGCGACGAAACGCCTTTGTTATTGTGCACAGAGTCGGGTGGCGAAGGGCGCAATCTGCAATTTTGCAACACCATGATAAACTTCGACCTGCCTTGGAACCCTATGGCGATTGAGCAGCGCATAGGGCGACTTCATCGCATAGGGCAAAAGCGAGAAGTCTTCATCTTCAAT
Source organism: Acidobacteriota bacterium (assembly GCA_031389065.1). Classification (GTDB taxonomy): domain Bacteria; phylum Acidobacteriota; class Blastocatellia; order UBA7656; family UBA7656; genus JACQDB01. Next base: position 439 of record JANMSG010000833.1, read on the forward strand.
CTGGTGGCGCGCAACACCATTGAAGAATATGTACTACGCATTTTGGACGAGAAGATCAATATGTTCGAGTTGGTGGTTGGCGAAATTGACTCGATTCTGGGAGAGATGGAGGAGAGTCAGGAATTTGCCGAAATGATTTTCAGTGCCTGGGTGAAAACCAGCGAGTTGGAGCGCGATTCTACCTTTGATGAAATCGGCGAGCGCGTCTCCGAAGCCAAGCGGCAATACGAAGCCGTGAAAACTTTGGATGAAAATTTGTTCGGCGACGAATTCGCCACCAATTAAGCAGTCAGGCAAGAGGCAAAGCCAATCGCAGACGCAGGTTTTAGCTTAAACTTTTGCGTAGCTGCTTAGTTTCGAGCCGGGAGTTTTATGCAACAGTCCTCAAGTTTATTGCGCGATTTCACAGCCCAACTGTTGGAAGCCGAAGGCGCGGTGATTGAAAGAATTGAGCCGCACGGGTTGGAGTTTATGGCTCCTGAAAATCTGCAACGCACTTTGGGAGTAAGCGAATTCGGGCGGCTCGGCTTTGCTGCGGAGTTGCCGACGCAAGCGCAAAGAGTGAGCTTTGAATCCGATTGGCTGGCGCGTTTCAACCAGGTGATCGGCGAGCGTGGGCGCATCTTGCAGCGCGCTCTGTATTTGCCCAGACCGACAATTTCAGACCCCGAGCGCGTCCTTGAGCATACCTTGAAATTGCAAAATGCTGTCTATCGATTGCTTGCGGTTCAACCGGCGTGGACGCGCTATTTGATCATGATTTTTCATTACAGCGCGTTGTCCGAAGAGAAACGCGATGGCATCACGCATCTGGCGATCAATCTTTCTAACGGCAGCGTCATTGATGATTTCGTCGCCCCTATGTTAGCCGCTGTGATGGAATCGGAGAAAGAGCGAGCCAAGCCTTTTCCTGTGGGTGTGACATTGCCAAAGATGTGGACAGCGGCGCAAATCAACACGGTAGCCCAACGCGCCTTGCCCGAGCGTGTTCGCCAAAGCCTCGCGCCGTTTTTAGAAAGTATGCAACGTCGTCTGGAGCGCGACCTGGCGCGCTTGCTTGATTATCATAACGACTTGCGCCGCGAGTCCCTGCTTCGCATCAAAAAACAGAAGGGAGAAGCAAAACGTGAGACTTTGCGCCTCGAAGCCATCGCCCGTGAATACAGAGCGAAAGTCACCGATGTTGAACAGAAATATGCGATGAAAATAGAGGTGGAGTGGATACAGACACTGGAGCTAGTCTTGCCTGTCAGCCGATTTGATTTGATCATCAAGCGTCGCAAAGGAGAGCGGCGTTTTCACCTCGATTGGAATCCGATGGCGCGAAAACTGGAGCCGCCGCCTTGCGAGTACAGCTACACGCAGGAACTCGCTCGCCTGGTGTGCGACGAGAGTTTACACATCGTCAGTCCTGCGGCGCACAGTCCTTGCGCGCAGTGTGGTAAAGAGTATTGTCGCGCTTGCTACGCAAAGAAATGTCCCAAGTGCGGCGTGGCAAACAGGAATTGATTGGCTATGAATCAAGATGCGTTAACGCTTGAATTTGACGCGGGCACTCTGTTGCTTGATGGCGCGGATGCTTCTATTCAAGTGCCTTCTGCATTTCAATGGGACGAGCGCATCAGGCGTTGGCGCGCCCCTGCCCTCGCTTATCGAAAAATCATTGCTGAACTCATTCGCAACAAAATCCCTCACGAGGACAACGCGCGGCTCTATCACGAATTCAATTTCAAAGCGAATCTCTTAGTCGAACCACGACCTTATCAACAAGAGGCTTTACAGAATTGGCAAACGCAAGGGCGGCGTGGCGTAGTCATACTGCCAACCGGCGCGGGCAAAAGTTACCTGGCGCAGATGGCGATTGAACTGACGAATCGTTCGACGCTCGTCATTGTTCCGACAATTGATTTGATGAATCAATGGTACGACCTTCTGCTGGCAAGTTTTCAAGCAGAGATCGGGCTCATCGGCGGCGGTTATTTCGAGAAAGGCGCGATCGTGGTTACGACATATTCGTCGGCTTTTCGATTTATGGAACGGATGGGTAATCAATTCGGCTTACTCATTTTCGATGAATGTCATCATTTACCGGGAAGCGCATTTCGTTACGCTGCGGATATGGCGATTGCGCCTTTTCGTTTAGGGCTGACGGCAACGCCTGAACGAAGCGACGGCGCGGACGCGCTGCTTGAAGATTTAATCGGGCCCATTGTTTACAGGCGCGAAGCGCGAGACCTTGCTGGCGAATATCTTGCCGATTACACCACCGCGCAGATTTACGTTCAACTGACGAATGAAGAACGAGAGAAGTACGACGAAGAACGCCTGATTTTTCGCAGCTTTTTGAATCATCAAAAAATCAATATGCGCAGCCTGCAAGGCTGGCAGAGGTTTTTGATTGCCAGCGCCAGAAGTCAGGAAGGGCGTCGCGCCATGATGGCGTATCGTGAATCGAAGCGCATTACGCAAGGGACAGACGCAAAGTTGAAAGTGTTGGCGGAGCTTTTGCAACGCCATCGTCGTGATCGCGTGTTGATCTTCACAGCCGAAAACGAAATGGTCTATCGCATATCGGAGCAGTTTTTGATTCCAGCCATTACGCACGAAACGCCTATCAAAGAACGTCGCCTTTGGCTCGAAGCCTTCAACGCCGGCGAGGTGTTAGCTCTTGCAACTTCAAGAGTTTTGAATGAAGGCGTGAACATCCCTTCGGCATCTGTAGCGATTGTCTTGAGCGGTTCGGCATCGTCACGCGAGCACATTCAACGGCTCGGCAGAATTTTACGAAAACAGCCCGAAAAAGAAGCTATTTTATATGAAGTCGTGACCGCCGAAACGACCGAAGAGCACATCAGTCGCAAACGCGGCGAAAATCCTCAACGGATAATTGAATCGGAAAATTGACATGCTCACATCTGACCTTGCAATTAGCAGACAGCGCGGCAAAAAAATAGAGCCGCAATACATTTCGCCTACGGATGCAAAT
>JANMSG010000785.1:0-29470 GCA_031389065.1 Acidobacteriota bacterium
TGAAAGCTGCTCAAAGCGAAAGCCGCGGTCAATAGGAATAGTAAAGTTGCGTAGATAATTTTACGTGTCATTCTGTTTTCCCCCTTATGATATTGGTTATTGGTTCTAGGAAGCGCTTTGAATGCCTTCCTGTTGATTGGCTGCATCTCCCTATAAAACGCGGCAGAAGATTGTAGCGCTCCGCGAGAAGCCCAGAAACCGAGCAGATCCCCAGACCTTGCAAGTCTGGATCTACCTTCTTGCTGCGCCTCCAGCACATTTTTTGACGTTAGCTCTAATTAATAACGCCTCTGAAGGTGACGCTAAAGTGAATCCCGTCAGAGGACTTGACGACGAAATCAGCGCCGCCGGTCGCCAGCTTGAAACGCCGCGTACCGCCCGCAAATGTGTAGCTGCCAATGGCGTCTGTTGGTGAAATGAAATTGCCTGTAACCGTGCCAAAGAGCTTGTCGCCATTGGCTGCGGTAAAAACGATGGTTCCGGTGAAAGCGCCGGTATTCGGGTCGAGCAACAGGTGCTCCTCGCGGGAAAATCGCCCAAGATGTGTGGTGTTGCCTTCGGCGAAGGTGGTGATGGCGACGCCTCCGGCTCCAGGCACAAAACTTGTAATTGCCCCGTTGGCTTTCCCTACAAATGGCGTGGCTGCCGCTGCCATCAGCGGCAACGCCAAGCCCAAAAGCATCACGAGAGTGAATCTGACGGCGACGTTATCAATAAGTTGTTTCATAGTAATCCTCCTGTAAATTTCCTGAGCAGGCTCACAAAAGCCTGTCTCTTATCCTTTTGCGTTCTTTACCAGGGCAAACCTGAAGAGCTGTTCTTCTGTCTGCGCCGCTTTGAGCAAATCTTTTTTTCTGGCACGACTGCCGGACCGTGTGAATTTCCAGACTTTTTTGCGCTCGTCTCTATATGCGGGAATGGGAGTGAAAAGCGGTAATCCTTGCGAAGATTTTTTTTATCTCCTAGCTTAGGGGGCTGCACCATCGTTATAATCCCAGCGCTTCAGATTAAACTGCCAAATCTCAGGATAGGGGTTTATGCCAGTAACCGCGTCACAGGAAATTACCAAACTGCTGCTTGCCTGGAGCGAGGGAGAACAGACTGCGCTCGAGCAGTTAATGCCGCTGGTCTATCGAGAGTTGCATCGTCTGGCGAAGCGTTACTTGCGCCGCGAACGCGCCAACCACAGCCTGCAAACGACAGCGCTGGTTAACGAAGCCTATTTACGACTGATTGATACAGACCAGATACGTTGGCAAAACCGCGCCCACTTCTTCGCCATCTCCGCCAGACTTATGCGCCAGATTCTGGTGGATTTCGCGCGCACAAGCGGCTATCAGAAGCGCGGCGGCGGCCTTCGCGCGGTGCCGCTTGATGAGGCGCTCCTTATCGGAGAGCAACCGGACGAAGACCTTGTGGCGCTCGACGAAGCGCTGCGCGACTTGGCGAAAATTGATGCGCGCAAGAGTGAAGTTGTCGAACTGCGCTTCTTCGGGGGCTTGAGCATTGAAGAGAGCGCAGAGGTATTAAAGGTTTCGCCAGAGACCGTCAGACGCGATTGGCGCTTGGCAAAATCCTGGCTGCGCCGCCGCCTGAGCGAGGGAGGGCAGGATGAAGGCTGAATTCTGGCAGCAGATAGAAAAGATTTATCATGAGGCATTGGAACGCACGCCTGCCGAGCGTTCGTCATTTCTCGACGACGCTTGTGCAGGCGATACGCAACTGCGCAGGGAAGTCACGGCGCTGCTCAGTTATGACGACCCAAACGCCAGCTTTATTGAATCGCCTGCTCTGGAAGTTGCGGCGCGAGCTCTAGCCGCGCAGTCATCTGATAAAAGTCGGCAGGAACTTGCGGCAGCAGGTGAAAGTGCAGAGACGATTTTCGATCCCAGTTTGGGGATACCTCCGTTACGCGCCGGACAGATGCTGTGCAGTTTTCGCATCTTGCACAAGATTGGTCAGGGCGGCATGGGCGAAGTTTATCTCGCAGAAGACACCAGATTGGGTCGCAACGTGGCATTGAAACTGCTGACACCTGATTTAATTGCCAATCGTCAGGCGCAGGCGCGCTTTCTCAGAGAAGCCCGATTGGCTTCGACCCTCGATCATGCCAATATCTGTACGATTCACGAAGTCGGCGAATCTGCGGGGCGCTATTTTATCGCCATGCAATATATCGAGGGGAAAACCCTGAAGCAGATTATAGAGGGCAGCCCTTTGCCTTTGGGTAGCCTGATTTCAATCAGCCTTCAGATAGCCGATGCCTTGGCGCAGGCACACCGGCAGGCAATCATTCACCGCGACATTAAATCAAATAATATCCTCGTCACACAGCGCGGGCAGGTAAAAATACTGGACTTTGGACTGGCTAAGGTTCTGGAAAAGGAGGATAGCGCAGCCGAGCCGGATTTGACGCAGACCGGTATGCCATTAGGGACTCCAAGTTATATGTCGCCTGAGCAGGCGCGCGGCGAGCGCGTTGACCATCGCAGTGACATCTTCTCTTTCGGTGTAGTGATTTACGAGATGGCAACCGGACAGACACCGTTCAAGAGAAAATCTCAGACGGAGACCATGAATGCGGTGATTCACCAACCGCACAAGCCCATCGTAGAAATCAATAACGAAATGCCACTCGCTTTGTCGGAAATCATAGATCGCCTGCTGCCCAAAGAGCCGGGTGATCGCTATCAATCTATGGACGAGGTAGGGAGCGATTTGCGGCAAGCGGCGTACTCTCTCGGAGTTGCGACGCCCAGCGCGCCTGATGGTGTGCTGGTGCCGTATGTTCAGCCCCGGCAACAAAATCGGCTTGGAGGTTTTTGGCGCAGGAGCAAAACCCGTAAGACTTTGCTAATACGTTGGACAATAATCGGCATAGCCTTTCTGATTGTTGCGGCAATCCTTGGAGGGCTGTACCGGCGCAATGCCAAGCTTGAATGGGCGACTGCATCAGTTGTCAAGGTCGAAGAACTGGCGCGCGCGGAAAAGTATTTCGAGGCGTACAGACTGGCACTTGAGGTGAAGAAATATCTGCCGGACAATCCGGCGCTGGCGCGCCTCATGCCGATTATCGCAGATGACTTCTCCGTCGAAACCGAGCCCTCAGGGGCGCAGGTTTTCCTCAAGCATTTCACGGCAGACCAAGGCGGTCAGATCGCCGCGCGTCAACTCATCGGCACCACGCCCATCAACAATCTACCGATTGCCCGCGATGATTACATTATTGAAATCGAAAAGGCTGGCTATGCGCCCATCCAGCGCAGCTTTTCAAGCGCCTTAGACCGCGTACAAAGAGCCATACTGGGGCCTGCCGAATTGCGCCGCGAAGTGAAGGTAAGCGAAAACCAGTCCGGCGAGGTAACGGTCTTGTTTGATGCCTACTCTCCGATTCGGATTCGAGAGAAGTTGATCGCTGTCGCCGAAGCGCCCGAGCGTATGGTGTTTATTCCTGGCAGTAATTACAGTCTGGTCAGTTACGGGAAACCGACCGCTGCCAAGGTGCGACTCGATGATTATTTCATTGATAAATTTGAAGTGTCCAATCGCGACTACAAAGAGTTCATCAATGCGGGTGGCTACTTGAAGCAACCGTTCTGGAAACATCCCTTTCACAAAGAGGGCAAGGAACTTTCCTGGCAAGAGGCAATGCAGCATTTCAAGGATCGCACGGGACTGGCGGGTCCGCGCAGTTGGTTGAGTCAGAATTTCCCTGAGGGTAAAGCGCATCACCCGGTTACAGATATCACCTGGTATGAAGCGGCGGCTTATGCGGAGTTTCGCGGCAAGCAACTGCCCACCGTCTTCCAGTGGGAGAAAGCTGCGCGCAACGGAGCGGTTACGCACTATTACTATTTCATCATGCCCTGGGGATTGAGCTTAGCTAAAGAGCGACTCGGCGAGCGCGCCAATTTTCTGGGGAGCGGAACGGTGGCGGTCGAGAATCTGGAGTTCGGAATGAGTCCTTATGGTTGCTATAACATGGCTGGCAACGTCGCCGAGTGGTGCCGCAATCGGCAAGCAGATGCTTTCCCCACGGCTGGCGGTTCCTGGGAAGATCCGCATTATGTCTACGCTTCGTTTGGCGCCTATCCGGGTTTCTATGGCGCCAACACTCTGGGCTTCCGTTGCGTTCTCAACGCGGGGCAAGCAAGCGGCGATCAGGGTGCAATGCCACTCAGCCCGGATAAGGAGATTCCAACCTATCGTCCGACCAGCGAGTCTGAGGTTCAGGCAATGCTGCGTCATTATCAATATGACCAAACGCCGCTCAATGCTCAGATCGAGGAAGTAACGGAGACCGAAGCCTGGCGGCGCGAAAAGATTACCTACGCGGGCGCTGGAGGGGAGCGAGCCTTTGCCTATCTTTATCTTCCGAAAAACCTGCAACCGCCGGTTCAGCTTATCCATTATATTCCCACCGATGCTGCCTATTATGGTCTGACCGTAGCTGAAGAGATCGAAGCCAATGCGGCATCCTATATCAAAGCGGGGCGGGCAGTCTTTTCTGTCGTGCTCAAGGGCTACAAAGAGCGCCCCTGGCCAGCCGGATACAGTCCGCCGAAAAACACTTCCGTGCAGTATCGGGATTTGGTGGTCAACTGGGCAACCGATCACCGGCGCGGTCTGGATTACATCAGCACGAGAAGCGAGATTGATGCTGAAAAGATTGCCTGTTACGGGGTGAGCGTCAACCCGCGCAAGCTCACCTTGATTGCCGTCGAGAGCCGTTACGCCGCAGTCATTTTGGTAGCTGCAGGGCTGATAAAATCCTGGAGTGGGATGATACCGGAAACCTACGGAGGCAACTTCGCGCCGCACATCCGCGCCCCCAAACTGATGCTGCACGGGCGCTACGACGAAGTCATTTCTTATCGCACTGAAGGCGAGCCGCTTTACAAACTGCTGCGTGAGCCAAAGGAGTTGGTGCTTTTCGACCAAGGACACATCCCTTCGCTGGAAATCTCCGTACCGATAATTAATCAGTGGCTCGATAGAACGCTCGGAGTGGTGAAACGTGAATGATGAAGCATTCTGGCGTTGAGGTTTTGCTTGCCCGCGAAACACGCAAAAAGGGGCGAAAAATAAAGCTAAAAATCTTTCGCGTTACTTCGCGTGTTTCGCGAGTCAATGGCTTTCGACTTGACAGAGTAAAGCATCGCCTTCATATTTCGCTCAACTCACAAAACAGAGCAGTTTTTCAAATCAAATATGGGGGTGGCGTATGCGAGGGCTTTTCTTGAAAGTTGTGATGGCGACCTGCTTCATCATGGCTTTTTCATTCACTGCAACGGCGCAAAATAAGGCAACGCGTTTAACGGCATCGGACGTTTTCAACCTGGAGTATGCATCCGACCCGCAAATGTCGCCGGATGGAAAAAAGATTCTCTACGTCCGTCAATTCGCCGACATTATGTCTGACCGCAATCTATCTAACATCTGGGTGATTGATGCAGATGGAACAAACCACCGTCCTGTGACGACAGGCCATCGCAACGAATTCTCGCCGCGCTGGTCGCCGGATGGGATGCGCATCATATACATCTCTGACCAGGACGGCACAGCGCAAATCTACCTGCGTTGGATGGACAATGGACAGACCGCAAAGCTCACCAATCTGCAATACCCGCCTGGGGGAATCAGTTGGTCGCCGGATGGGAAAAACCTCGCCTTCACCTCGTTTGTTTCAGAGCAAGGGCCACAAATCGCAAACATTCCAGCACCCCCGCCAGGCGCGAAGTGGGCAGATCCGGCAAAGGTGATTGATAAACTCATCTATCGTTTTAACGGTCCGGGTTATTTGACCCCGGGCTACACTCATCTTTTCGTTTTGCCTGCAGAAGGTGGAACCCCCAGACAAATTTCGAGCGGCAATTTTCAACACGGCGGCGCGGCTTTTCGCGCCAGCGAAGCGGTTTGGACTCCTGACGGAAAGTATTTGATTATGTCAGCCAACCGAAATGCCGATTACGAAGCAGAACCTCTTGATACCAACCTCTATGAATTTTCTGTAGCCGATGGTTCGCTCAAGCAATTGACCTCACGCAAAGGCCCCGATGGTGCGCCGACAATTTCGCCGGATGGAAAGTACATCGCTTTCACAGGCTTCGATGACCGTTATCAAGGCTATCAAATCAACAACCTGTATCTGTTGGAACGCAGCACAGGTAAGATCTCTATGATGCCCAAGGATGTGGCAGGCTATCGAGACAGAGATTATTACAATCCGCGTTGGTCGCCCGATGGCAAAGGAGTTTTTGTACTCTACGATGACCGGGGCGTGACCAAGTTAGCCTTGTGCAAACTCGATGGCGAGATTTCGCACATCACCGGCAACCTGGGTGGAGTCGGCAGTGCCTACAGCGGCGGCGCGGCTTACTCTTTTTCCAGGCAAGGTCAGGTGGACAAAATCGCTTTTACCTATACCTTGCCCAAATTGCCCGCCGATATAGCCCTTGTCAATCTTTCCAACCCCAGCAAAACAGAGGTTCTTACTTCGCTCAACGCAGATCTTCTGGCACAAAGAAAGTTGGCCGATGTGGAGATGTTTTGGTACAAATCTTCATTCGACAAACGCGAAATTCAAGGCTGGATTATCAAACCGCCTGACTTTGACCCGGCCAAAAAATACCCACTCATCCTGGAGATTCATGGAGGCCCTTTCGCCAATTACGGTGAGCGCTTCGACTTCGAAAAACAGGTGTGGGCAGCGAAAGATTATGTGGTGCTTTACACGAACCCGCGCGGCTCTACGAGTTACGGCGGTGTATTCGGCAATCTGATTCATCACGCATATCCCGGCGATGATTTTTACGATTTGAATTCGGGCGTTGATGCTATGTTGGCGAGAGGCTACATTGACCAGGAGAACCTGTTTGTTACAGGAGGCTCGGGCGGCGGCGTGTTGACCTGTTGGATGATTGGTCGTACAACGCGATTCCGCGCCGCCGTAACCGTTTATCCGGTGATTAACTGGTACAGCTTCGTATTGACTTCCGACATTCCCTGGACTGCGAAGTATTGGTTCGCGGGACTGCCCTGGGACAACACCGAAAATTACGAAAAGCGTTCGTTGTTGTCTGTTGTGAAAAATGTCAAAACACCTACGATGGTGCTTACCGGCGAGGAAGATTATCGCACGCCCATGTCTGAATCAGAGCAGTATTATCAGGCGTTGAAGTTGTTGAACATCGAAAGCGTTTTAGTGCGCGTGCCGGGCGAACCTCATGGCATACGTCGTCGCCCAAGTCATTGGATGGCGAAAACAACTTTCATCGGCGGCTGGTTCGACAAGCATAAAAAGAACACCCCCTGAGGTGATGAATGTGGCCGGCGAAACCGGCGAACCGACGCGAAAAGAAAAATAAAAACTTTCGCCGGTTGCGCGGGCAATTTCTTTTAACTTTTCAGGGTCAGTAATTTTTCCACGATGTCGAAGGCGGCGCGCGGGCGAGCCATTTTCAAAGCGTTCTTTTGCATTTCACGAAAGCGCGATTCATCATCCAACAACTTATCAATCTTGTAAGCCAACACCGGAAGATTGTTGCAGCGAATTGCCACACCTTCTTCAAGCAGATGATCCGAGTTACGTTCTTCTTGTCCAGGAATAGGATTGACAATCACGAAAACCAACCCCATCGCCAGAGCTTCAGAAGTTGTCAGCCCGCCGGGTTTGCCCAATAAAATATCCGAAGCCGCCATGTACTCGTCCATCTCTGTTGTGTAGCCCAAAGCCTTAACCGCTACGTGATGATTTTTGGGCAGACTGTGCGCCATTTCTTCCACATCGCTTTGCAATTCTTCGTTGCGTCCGCAGATGGCTATCACTTGTGCAGGATGTTTCAAATGCAGAAGCGATTGCAAAATGTAATTGACGGGACCAACGCCGAAACCTCCGGCGGAAACCAGTATCGTTGTGCAATCTTGTTTGAGTTTATGTTTATCGCGCATCTCGCGTTTATCTTTGCGACGCGAAAACACCGGGTCAATTGGAATGCCGGAGGTGGTAATTTTGTTAGCCGCGATGCCCAGTTTTTCCAGATAGACACGAGTCTCCTCAAGCGCCACAAAATATTGCTCGTAATAATGACAAAGCCACATGGCGTGCGCGTCCATATCGGTGACGACTATGGCTTGAGGACTGGTGATGCGTTCTTTGGCTTTCAGCCAGGAGATGATTTCCGACGGCAGAAAGTGCGTACAGATGGTGATGTCCGGCAGGTATTGCTCAATCATCTTAATGAACGGTCGAGCATTGAGCTTATCGAATGCGAGGCGGCGACGCTCGTTCTTCCAGGGTTTGTCGAATTGATCGTAAAGCCAGCCCAAGGCGTCCGGCGCACGATTGACCAGATCAATGTAGGCTTTCGAGTAGAGCGTGCGAAACAACTTGTTGGTGTATTGCAGCGCATCAACGTGGCGAACTTCTTCAGCCGCCTTCATCTCTTTGATCGCGTGTTCGATCGCTTGCGCGGCGCGAATGTGCCCGGCACCCGCCGATGCCGATAAAATAAGGACTTTTTTAAACATGGTTTTTAGAACTAATCACAAAGACGCAAAGAACACAAAGGTATTTTTCGCCTGATCTCAATCTTCAATAGGCAGTATGGCTTTGTCATCAAGCAGATGAATGAAGATAATTGGATTTATGAAAAGCTACAGAAAAGAATTGTGGTTTCAGGTTCCGACGCGCAGGGCGTTTATCAACATCACGTCTCAAGTAGAAGATTGCCTGCGCGAAAGCGGTATCAAAGAAGGCTTGGTGCTGGTCAACCCCATGCACATCTCCGCTTCAGTTTTTATCAATGATGACGAGCGCGGGCTGCATCACGATTACGAAGTGTTTCTAGAAAAACTCGCCCCCCACGAACCCGTCAACCAATACCGCCACAATGACACAGGCGAAGACAATGCCGACGCGCACATCAAACGGCAGATCATGGGACGCGAAGTTGTCGTTGCCATCACGGGCGGCCGTTTAGATTTTGGCACCTGGGAGCAGATTTTCTACGGCGAATTCGACGGCAAAAGACGCAAGCGCGTACTCGTAAAAATCATCGGCGAATAAACGAAAGAGCCCACGAATGCAAAACGCCGAATACCTTCGAGTCATTATTTTCTTCAGCTTGGTTGTCGCTATATATGCTTTTGCCGCAATCATCGTTGTCAAATGGTTTTTGTACAAATTCGGAATCGCTGAATTTTCGCAACAAAAAAGTCAGGTGTGGTTTCACCGAATTATTTTCAGCCTGAGTTTCATAGGGGTGCTGTGCATAGCCTATGGCTACTTCATCGAACCCTATCGAATTTCAATCACACGTGTAGAAATCAAAAGCGAGAAACTTCCCGGCGGCACAAACCCGATTCGCCTTGTTCACATCTCGGATTTACACAGCGATGCGAAACCACGTCTTGAAAAACAACTGCCGGAGATTATCAAAAACGAAAAGCCGGATTTGATATTTTTTACCGGCGACAGCATCAATTCGCCCGAAGGCTTGAATAACTTCAGAGAATGTCTTTCAAACGTTGCAACAGTTGCGCCGACCTATGTCGTCAAGGGAAATTGGGATGCGGCTTTTTGGAACCGCTTGAATTTGTTTGAAGGGACTGGAGCAACCGAATTGAACGGCAATCAGGTATCAATCAACATAAATGGAACCGCTTTGCATATTGCCGGAGTTGCGGTCGGCAACGAAGGGCGACTGAAACAGATATTTGATTCGATTCCAGCAAATGAGTTTTCGATTTTTCTTTATCACTACCCTGATTTGATCGCGGAAATCGCCGAACAAAATATAGACCTCTATTGCGCAGGACACACGCACGGCGGACAAATCGCTCTACCTTTTTACGGCGCGTTGATTACCTTGTCGAAATTCGGCAAGCAGTATGAAGCGGGACTGTACAAAGTCAATCAAACGTCGCTCTACGTTAACAGAGGCATAGGAATGGAAGGCGGCAACGCACCGCGAGTCAGGTTTTGCGCCACCCCGGAAGTTACCGTCATTGATATTGTCTCTGCGTTTTGATGCAACGTGTGAAGCAAATTTCTGGTGGTGGGATAATGCTGTGTTGCTCAGTCTTAGCCCGCGAATGCGGGCGATAGCATAAAGCCCAGTGTGAAGCAAAGCGCAACGCTGGGAAATGAATGCAGCCGATAGCCTGTAGCCCGCGAAGCGGGTGATAGATACGTTGCATCAAATCTATCGCCCGTTTCACGGGCTCGGAGAAATCCAATCGCTTTCCCACCACGCGCTGACGCACGTGGCTTTATGCTTTCACCCGCTTCGCGGGTTCTTTTCTTGCTGCATTTTTTGCACATTAACAACATAGCATTACCCCACTACGAAATCTCTCTGTGTCAATCTGATGTTTTTGATGAAGAAGCAATTGGAAGCTTTTTGCGGTTTTGTGTATGCTGATTTTGTTATGAAAGTTGCAAAGAAATTCACCGTCGGCCTGGTACAGATGCAGATGTCTACAGACACTGACGAAAATCTCAAGCGCGCTGTCTCTAGGGTCGAGGATGCCGCACGCCTTGGCGCAGAGGTTATCTGTTTGCCTGAGCTTTTTTGCTCACAATATTTTTGTCAACGCGAAGATGCCGATCTGTTCGATCTTGCGGAATCAATTCCCGGTCCTTCGACGGAAGCGTTAGGCAAAATCGCCAAGGATAAAAAAGTCACGATTGTTGCTTCTTTGTTTGAGCGTCGAGCCATAGGGCTTTATCACAACACCGTCGCCTACATTGACATAAACGGCGAAGTCGCAGACATCTATCGCAAGATGCACATACCCGATGACCCTGCTTATTACGAGAAGTTTTATTTCACGCCGGGTGATTTGGGTTTCAAAGCTTTCGACGCCCAAGCCGGACGCATAGGCACTTTGATTTGTTGGGATCAATGGTACCCGGAAGGCGCAAGACTTACTGCCTTGCGCGGCGCGACTGTCTTGTTTTATCCGACGGCTATCGGCTGGCATCCACATGAAAAAGAGCAGTACGGCGCACAGCAGCGCGACGCCTGGCGCACCATTCAGCGGAGCCACGCTATCGCCAACGGTGTGTATGTTGCGGCGGTCAATCGCGTCGGTCACGAGAAATGGAAAGAGACAGAAGCGGGCATAGAGTTCTGGGGATCTTCATTTTTGTGTGACCCGTTCGGCGTCGTCATCAGTGAAGGCTCAACCGATAAAGAAGAGATTTTGATTGGCGAAATTGACATCGCGCGAATGGAAGAGGTGCGCCGCAACTGGCCCTTTTTGCGCGATAGAAGGATTGACGCCTACACAGGCATAGACCGCCGCTTCATTGATGAGTAGATGTTAGATGTCAGATGCCAGATGTTAGTAAATGAATTATCTATCACGACAATCTTGTATCTGAAAATCTACTGACATCTAACATCTAATATCTGACATCTATGAAAAACACGCCCGCTGCATTGAACTACACGATGCCCGCCGAATGGGAGATGCACGAAGCTACCTGGATTGGCTGGCCTCATAATAAAACCGATTGGCCCGGAAAAATCGCCCCGATTCATTGGGTCTATGGCGAGATTACGCGCAAACTCGTGCAAGGCGAAATCGCTCGCATCATCGTCAACAACGAGGCGCACGAAATGCAAGCCCGGCGCGTGCTTGATAAAGTCGGTGCGGATTCTTCTCGCATAGAGTTTTTTCGCTTTCCAACGAATCGCGGCTGGACGCGAGACTTCGGACCTATCTTTGTGAAACGCCAAGCGCAAGGTTCGGAAGTAGCGATTGCAAATTTTCGTTTCAATGCTTGGGCAAAATACAAAGATTTCGAAAAAGATAATCAAGTGCCGGAGCTTGCAGCAAAAGCACTCAAATTAAAAATCTTCAAAGCTGAATACAAAAACACCCACGTCGTTTTGGAAGGCGGCGCAATTGATGTGAACGGGCGCGGCACTTTGATTACGACGGAAGAATGCTTGCTCGATAAACAGACGCAAGCGCGCAATCCAAACTTGAACAAAGAAGAGATTGAAGAAGCGATGCGTCAATTTTTAGGCGTGACCAATATTGTGTGGCTCGGCAAAGGCATCGAAGGCGACGACACACATGGTCATGTTGATGATATTTGCCGCTTTGTCAGTCACAACACGGTTGTCTTGTGTAGAGAAAAAAATCCAGCGGATTACAACCATGCCGTGCTGGAAGAAAATTACGAGCGCTTAAAAAGTGCGAGACTCGAAGATGGCTCGAAGATAAAGGTCGTCACGCTGCCAATGCCTGCGCCGCTCTATTTTGAAGGGAGGCGTCTCCCCGCGAGCTACGCGAATTTCTACATCACCAACGCCGCTGTGCTGGTTCCGACTTTCAACGATGAAAACGACCGAAAAGCTTTAGTCATCCTTGCAGAGCTTTTCAAAGACCGCCAGGTTATCGGCATCCACGCCGTAGATTTAGTCTGGGGACTCGGCACTCTGCATTGCCTGACGCAACAACAACCCGCAAAATAAAATTACGCGTAAACGCGGTAATCAATCTCTTGCGATTGGCGAAAGTCAGGAATCTTAGCTAGAGCGTGTTGCATAAATCAGAATATGAACGAGCCTTCCTGGTTTCAGAGGTTTTTCAATTCTCATTCGCATTTCTTTCCTCTCATTTTTGCTCTCGCTTGAGAGCTTTGAGAATAGGGTTTTAGCTTGCCATCAAGTCGCGAATCAGCTTGTTGAAGTTTAATCCAAGGATGGCTCGATGTCCGGCTGCCATCAGGCTTTGGTTGCTGCGTTGTCGCCCTTTGTTGAAATCGTAACGCTTCGCTTTGAGGCTGCCGATCACTCCTTCGGTCTTGCCCCGATGACTCAACACGGCTTTTTGGTCTTCCTCGGCAACCAACCATTCTTTCTTGCCTTTGGGTTGGATGCCGATCTTCTTGACCCCTGCTTTTGCCAACTTCTTCTCGCTCTCGCCATCGCTGCCGCCACGGTCGTAGACCACCATTTCCGGCGTCGCCGCTTGACCAAAGATCTCGCGATATTTCTTCAAAGACCACAGCGGCATGACGGCCTCCGAGAGGCTGCGCGACACCACTTCGCCAAACACATAACCGCCTGTGATTCGATTGATGAGCCACTTCAAGCCAAACTCCAACTTCTTGCCGGCTTTGTTTTTGACCACGGCTCGCGCATCTGTGAGCGTCGGGTGCAACAACTTCTCCGAAGCCACCAACCCGGTTTCTAACCACGAGGTGATTTGCGGCAACAAGCGGTCGCCAAACTCCTTCATCTGTTGCAACTTCTTGAGAGCCGATTGAGCCGCACCGCTGGCGGCTGTAGCAATCTCTTCGACGACCTTTTGACCACCCAGAAGCAACTCTGCCGACAGTTCTAGCTAATCCATCAACGAGCGCAAGCTGTTGTCTTATCATCGTCTCACCTCTTGGGATGTGAATGGAATTTAACTTCGAGGTGAGATGATCTTTCTTTCTTATTCTTTTCCAGAGAACTGAATGATCCTGACACCAAATTGATGACTTGATTCAGATTAAATTGTTCTTGCTTCATCGGTACGAATGCGATATTGTTCACTCCGCTAACCATTTAAGTGATAAACTCTTAAACGAAGGTGCTTGAAATCCAGATCAGTATGCTGCTGTAAATCAGTTTCTGAAGCTCTTAGACAGGGAAGGTAGGTAAGCGAGAACATAGCTTTTTCTTATAGGCTTTGATAACGAAACTTAAATTACGAGTTTTACCGAAAGGCATAAATTTATTCTTCGAATGAATTCCAGCCGCACATTCGTGCGGCTGGAATTAAAACTCTCAAATTTTATTCGCTTAATCTTTCAATCCGCTGCTTGCCTGCGGATATGCAACCTAGGCATTTTCAGTGCCTAGAGGTCGAGTTTGCCGGATCATCCTTAGGTTATTTCCCAGTTCGTAATGTAGCAAAAGAAATATCATCACCTCTGTATAACAGAAAATTCAGATTAATCTGAGGATCTTCTCAGTTTGCCTCCAGAAGGGTGAATGATTTTCCTGAGATATTATAAAGACTGAAAAGCAAGGACGAAGGATCATCTTACAAATAATCTGCCTATTGTAGAGATTCTAAATGATTGATTCCGAGTCAGCTGCCGTTTAGATAGGCACACAAGTCGCAACCTTACATTCTCACCTACAGGAGCAGAACCTGCGTACAGGACTTGTAGATAGGCTTCAAGTTTAGCGTTTCGTCTTACAGGAGGAATATCATGACAACCGTTATATTCGTTCACGGAACAGGGGTTCGAGGTATTGAGTACAGCGAATCGTTCAAACGAGTTGCGAAGGAACTGCTCTTGTTGCAAAAGGACATTACTGTGACTCCCTGCCTTTGGGGTGATACGCTCGGAACGAAACTCAATGCCGCAGGCTTATCTATTCCGCTCTATGATGCAACTTTAGGCATGGAGACAGTGCAAGAGAAGGATTATGACCTAATGCTTTGGGCTATGTTGTATCAAGACCCTTTATATGAGATGCGGCTATTGTCACTCGGTGCGCAGTCCGTAACCGATTTCATTCCCGGTCAAGTGCCACAGGGGCAGGCATTAGAGGAACGGGTCCGTAACTTCAAAGGGTCTCAGGCACTGCAACAGAAGTTGGACGAGGCGGGTATTAGCCTCATCTTCAATTCCGCTCGACAAGAGGTTTTGAACTCCGCTCCCTTCTCTGATGCCTTGCGTGCAGTGCCACAATCGCAGGCCTCTTACCGTATGGCTATCGCTCGGGCTATCGTCGCACAGGCAATCGCGCAAAGTTTAGAGGGGCAGCAATATCCTGCCATTTTGATGGATACGGCTTTGCGTAATGAGGTAGTAGAAAGCATCGGGGGCGAATTAGGAGAGGCAGATCTCGGAATCGGTAACTGGGTAGCACATCAGTTGTTTGGGTTGGCGCAGCGCTTAGGAGCGATGAATCAAGTGAAACGCCGACGGGGTGCCATCACAGATGCAGCGTTCCCTTTCACGGGTGATATTTTACTGTATCAGGCAAGGGGCAGTGCGATTCGTAATTTCATTCGAAATTGCGTAGAGCAATCTGGCGAAAGCGTGGTTATCTTGAGTCATAGCCTTGGGGGAATCGCAAGCGTAGATCTGTTAGTTGAAGAATCGCTGCCGCAGATTAAGTTGCTGATAACGGTAGGCTCACAGGCCCCATTTCTGTATGAGCTCGACGCCCTGCAAAGTTTAGCTTACGGGCAACCTCTGCCGGGTCATTTTCCACCCTGGCTCAATATTTATGACTTGAATGACTTCCTCAGTTATGTCGGAGGAAGCATCTTCCCTGAAAAAGTGCAGGATGTGCTTGTGGATAACAAACAACCTTTCCCACAAGCACATAGTGCATATTGGGGAAACCCGGCAACCTGGAAAGCCATAAAAAGGAGATTGCCATGACCGCTTATCCTACCGACCCGAAGCGTACGTATGCGATGGTTGTGGGCGTGGAAAATTACAACGCAGGAACGAAGTGGAGCCTTGACGGACCTGCCAGCGATGCCCGCCGCTTCGTAGATTGGCTTCAGAAGCAGCATGTTCCTGACCATAACATCATGTTGTTTTTATCGTGTCTGGAGGAAAATAAAGGTCTAAAGGACAAGCCGGGACCAAGCGTACAACCAGCTACACGCGAGGAGATTTATAAATGCATCACCGAGGTTTTGCCGGGCAAATCCTGTGACCTATTTTATTTCTTCTGGGTAGGTCATGGCATCATTACCGTTGATGGAACTCGTAGACTTTTTTATGCTGACGCCACTCAAGCAAACAAGTTGAACCTGGACTTGGATTCATTGATTACTTCGTTACGCACAAGCTATTTCCAGCATCTCCCAAGACAGGTTTTGATCATAGACGCCTGCGCAAATTATGTGGAAGAACTGCGCTTGCCTGTCACTCTGCCAAAAGAAGAATTTCCCGTAGGCCAGCCCAAGTCAGGGCATGAGCAGTTTATATTGCTTGGCGCGAGGGCCGGCGAAGTCGCAAAAAATATCGCGTCGAGAAAGACAGACCTCTTTTCCGAAGAAATCTTAAGGGCATTAAATGAACAGCTCGAAATTCAAGGGCATCCCAACATGAGAAAGGTTCGCGATCAAATCGTTGATCGCTTCTCTGCGTTGCGTGCATCCGGACAGGCCAACCAGACTCCAATTTACTTTTGGTATCGTGATTGGGATACTAGCGAAGGCTCCTTCTCTCAGGCGCGGACTTCTTCAAACAATAGGACACAACTATCTCAAGAGCCTGCCAGGTCACTCTCATTTCCAGAAGAGAAGGAAATCGTAAACAAAATGCTTGCATCCCTCACGATGAGAGAGCGGAACCGACGCGACACAGTCGTGAGCTGTTTGCGCCTGGAAATAGCCAATTCTATAGCAAGGAATGATGCGACCAATATAGATGTATTCAACATTCTGAAGGCCTGCTTGAACTATTCAGGAGGGCTAAGGGAACTCGTAGAAATCATTCAATTTTTTGAAGGCGATACGATTCCCTTTCGAGCATTGCAGGCAGAGGTTGATCAAGTGCTGCCAGATTATCCCGCCGTGCTCACCCGTGAGATGATTGCGAAAGCGCTTGAAATCATCCCTCCGAAACTCGCCGTTTCAGAGAGTTGGAAGAGGTTATACGCGAGCAGTTTTCCGCGCGGCTACAATAATCGCCCGGAAGCAAAAAACCTGGAAGAGGCATTACGCAACCTGTCTAAGATAATTATCGAGAAAGAGGGATTTCCTTATCCTGTCATTGAGTTTATTGAGCAGCTTGCCAGTCAAGCCCAATCTTCAGACGTTGCCGATCGGATAAAAGTATGGGTAGATCCTATCATCTGCGGGCTGAATCTTTCTCAGGAGGATTTAGACACCTTACGTGCAGAAATCCGTGCAGCGAAAAGCGCCGCACAAAAAGCCTTGCCATACCTGCTCATCGAGGTCAAAAAGGCTCCGTCAGCCAATCATCAAGAGACCTCCTACAACCTTCAATCCTGGCTATGGCGTGACAGCGAGGATATTGAGTTTCTTGGTCTACAGGAATCTCTTGATATGGCAACCGTGAAGCAGGTTGTGTACGAGCAAGTAGCCACAGTATCCGAAGAACTCGATGAGGAACTGATTGTCGAATTCTTTTTACCTCGTGACTTACTTCATTGGGATGTAGACCAGTGGGAGGGTGTTATGCGTGCTTATGTTCGTTCGAAGCTCGGCTTCGAGTGTCAGGTCTATGTCAGATCGATTGACCGGGCATTGAATAGAAAAATCAGAAGATTTTGGCGACAGAAGTGGCAACAACTACAAGAGGAACAAGCGTTAGGGTCCTCCAGCAATTCACCCTTCCTATTGGTTTGCAATGAAGTGGGTTACGACTACCAGTCCTTGCTGGTAAAGCTTAATAGCCGTCATGTGGTTTGCCTGGCCTTGACATTTGTGCCGCCGGAAATCCCGGATAGGGAGAAAGGAGATATCCTCTACACCAGCTTTGATGCAGGAATGCCTATAGCTTTATGGCTTAGGCAGCCACCCGATAACCTTGAAGAGATACAAAGAGAGATAAACAAACTCTTATCAGGTCGGGTACTTAAAGAGTTGCCTATCGTTGTTAAAGAGGAACGTAGCAAGGCCATCAGCGAACCACAGGGAACGCATTTTGGAAAGTGGCTTACGCTTCTCTATGATAATCCCGAACGATTACCGCCATACGCTGTACAATTTGAGGTTCCACGCAAGGAGAGAAATATATCATGACCGATTGGCCTATATATAAAGGAGTAAAAGAGCCGCATGGTGGAATTGAGCAACTGCCGCCGCCCCCCCCCTGGCGTACGTTTTCAGATGTGAAGCTTGAAGGTACGCTGAAAGATAGCGAAGATAAGAGAGACATCACGCGTGGCGAAACCTTTCAGGCCAGCGAAGACGAGATTGAGCTTGTCAATGCGGCACTCTACCTGCGCAGACCTTTACTCATTACAGGCAAGCCCGGCATTGGCAAATCGTCGCTTGCTTATGCTGTAGCGCATGAGTTGCGATTGGGTCGCGTACTCAACTGGCCAATCACTACACGATCCACAGTGCAGGAGGGATTATATCGTTACGATGCCATTGGTCGCCTGCAAGAAGCTAATATGAAGAGAAATGCCGCATTCGAGCAAGAAACGCAGCAGGATTCCGCCTCTGACATCGGTCAATTTGTGCGGCTCGGACCATTGGGCACGGCGTTAATTCCGTCAGCATATCCTCGCGTCTTGCTTATAGACGAGATTGATAAAAGTGATATAGATCTTCCCAATGATCTGCTGAACATTTTTGAGGAAGGTGAATTTTACATACCGGAACTGGTGCGATTATCTAAAAAGTTTGAAACCGTTCAAGTGCGTACTTATGATGAGAACGACCAAGTCTCTATCAGCCAAGGGCATGTGCGCTGCAATGCATTTCCATTTATTGTGCTTACAAGTAACGGCGAGCGCGAGTTTCCTCCGCCTTTCTTACGTCGTTGTATTCGCCTGGATATCAAGTGGCCAGAGAATGATGATGAGCTTAAGGAAAAACTAACAAAAATTGTTGAGGCTCATCTCGGCCTGATTAATCCTGACGAAGCAGTTCGCAAGAAATGGGATAACCTCATCACACAGTTCACCGAGAGAGCTAAGAGAGGTGATCTGGCAACGGATCAGTTACTCAATGCGCTTTATCTTACCACCATAGGAATTAATCCTCTTGATAAAGAGAAGCTGATAAATGTGATCTTCAAATATCTAACAGGTGTAGAAGGTAAATGATTTCAACGTTCATCGATGTCCTGCAAAGCACGAAGCTGGAACTGACAGGAGAAGAGATTGCTGATGTGCTGTGGCTTGCTCACCAGCTTCCACAGTCAGAGGAATCAGAAGTGGTCAAATTCTCTGTCCAGGGATACCCGCTACCTCCTATGCCTCCGGCGACGAAATTGCCGCCTCCCGAGCCTCCTCTTGAAGATGAAAAACCACTGAAACTTCTTCCGGAATCACATAATGCACCACCTCAGCCGACAGTTAAACTATACGTACCGCCGCCCCCTTCCATTAGCTCGACCGGGATGATAGCAGGGACTTCCTTGCGTAGCCCAGCCGCTACGGCGCTTCCTGGAGCGCTGGAAATTGCAAGAGCTCTACGTCCCTTGATGCGTCGAGTTCCTTCCCGAACCCGATTCGTTCTGGATGAAGAAGAGACGGTGCAGCGTATAGCAGAAGAAGGTTTGTGGATTCCTGTACTGCGGAGTGCGCTATCAAAATGGCTGGAGGTAGCTCTCGTGGTGGATGACGGGGATTCAATGGTCATATGGCGTCAGACTGCTGCAGAACTTCGCCTTCTTCTGGAACGTCACGGCGCATTTCGTGACGTAAGGACTTGGAGCCTCGTCACGAATGAAAAGGAAACGGCGGTTAGCATACATGCCTGGGCAGAGAACGAGACGGCTCAAGGCATAGAGCGTAGCCCGCGAGAACTGATAGATCCGAGCGGCAGGCGACTGATTCTGGTTCTGAGCGATTGCGTCTCTCCAGCCTGGCGCAATGGCACTATGGCGAAAGAGTTGGCAGCTTGGGGACGCAACTGTCCTGTTGCAGTTATCCAGGTTTTACCGCAACACCATTGGTGCCGTACTGGCATCGGCGAACCCAACGCTCGAATGCATGCTTTGGCTCCCGGCGTCCCGAATGTATTGCTAAAATCTGAACTGAGACCCCGCTGGTTTGGTGACGAACTGCCGGAAGGCATAGCTGTCCCGGTGGTGACGTTAGACTTGAAATCTCTCGCGCCCTGGGCAGAGGTGGTTGCCGGGTTAGGTGGCGCCTCAGCTATCGGAACTTTGATGCCAATAAATTCGGCGACCGATGAAGCAGAGGCAGTGAAGCAAGCGAATGAGGATTTAGAGGATTTAAAGGAAAGCGAATCTGTGGATTTGGCTTCTTCCGTCAACCTTACTCCTTCGCTACGAGTCAAACGCTTTCGCAGTATCGCTTCACCTACGGCGCGCGAGTTGGCAGGCTACCTGGCGGCAGCCCCTCTCAGCCTGCCCGTGATGCGTATCGTTCAGCAGGCAATGATGCCACAATCATATCAGGCGCATCTGGCTGAAGTTTTCCTGAGTGGATTGCTCAAACAGATAACTCCAGATTCTGTAGCCGCACACAGGCAGGATATTCAGTATGACTTTTATGATGATGTAAGAGATTTGCTGCTGAATACAATCTCGATGCACGACGCCGTACAGGTACTAAGTCATGTCTCGGATTTTGTAGAGAGTCGAATGGGGCAAGGGCTCAGCTTCCGAGCGCTGCTTGCCTCACCGGAGTCCCAAGGAGATATGACCATACCTGAGGGAAGTTTGCCTTTTGCATCTGTGGCCGCCAAAGTGTTGGGTAGAATCGGCAGGGTTGGTGGAATTGGTGGAAATTATGCGCGTGCAGCAGACAGGTTAACTGATGCGATTATTAATTCTGCGGAGCTTTATAGAGATGGTAAACCTGACCCTTCATTCAAACCGCCTGATGTTAAACCAGATCCAGAAGTCGAGGAGTGGCCAAGAGATTTCCCTCCGGGGCAGGAAATCTTTCCTTACTATCAGAGGGCCTCTGATAGTGTTGATAACGACAGTAATGAGAGTCCTGCAAATATGCTTAGCCCCCAAGCGGACAATCAATCGAGCCAAGCCTTCTACTGGGAAATTCTTGCTCGCAATATTGCACAAAACAATTGTGTAATTATTGTCGGTTCCGGCATTAACCGCGGGGCATCCGAATTCAATATATCTTTATCGTATGATTTAGCGGGAGCCTATGAATATCCCTTTCACGATAGATGGGATCTGGCCAGAGTCACACAGTTTCTTGCCCTCACACATAAGCCGCAATTTCCACAAAATGCCGTAGCTGATTGGCTCATCCAAACCCCGCCTCCGGATTTCAACAATCCTGAAAATCCCTACAGAAGACTGGCTGACCTGCCGCTGCCTATCTATCTGACAACCAACTATGATGACTATTTAGAAAAGGCCTTGATAAGTGCGGGGAAATCGCCCCAGGTAGAATGGTGTCAATGGCAAAGTAACTTCCGATCAAAATATAATCTTGATAAGTTTACTCCTAGCGTTACAACACCGCTGGTGTTTCATCTTCACGGTCACTTTAAATATCCTGAGTCTTTAGTGTTGACGGAGGATGATCACCTTGAATTTCTGTCGAATTTGTCGCGTCACAGGGACAACATGATTCCCGAACAGGTTAGGCGAAGGTTATTAAGGAACGCAGTGCTATTTGTTGGATTCAATTTGGAAACCTGGGGAATGCGCACATTACTACGCCAATTGTCAGGTTCTCCGGATCGAAGGTTGAACTCTACCCGCGTAGTACAGTTGAAGTCTTCCTCTATTTTGGCAGGAGAACAGGTAACGATAGCGCAGGAATATGCCAAAAAGTACTGCCATAGATTAGCGCTAGAAGTTTACGACGGGCAGGTGAGCGATTTCACTTCACAATTACATCGGCAACTAAATCTGTTGAAAGAAGGGGATTCTTATGAATAGTTCGAGATTGCCTTCAAGCATCATTAACAGCAGACACTGGGAATTCTTATCCGGGCAAATTGCGAAAGGAGAATGTATGCCGATAATTGGGCAGAGCAGAAGCATAGAGCCTGACAGCACAAAGGTTAAAGCCATACGCGAATTCGCCGCGAAGCAATTCGGCTATTCCTTCAAAGGCAAGACCTCACTAGCGCAGATTGCCCAATTCGTTGACGTCATGCAACCATCAAGTGCCAGGCAATATATTTCCGAATTCTTGAATAAAGAAATCGTTGATGAGGAAAGCAACACTTACCAGCTTTACCGCTCTCTAGCGCGATTTCCCTTTTCTGTTTATTTAACAACCAGACAGGATAACCTTGTAGAGAGAGCCCTTACAGCCGAAGGCAAAGCGCCTGCCAAAGTCGTTTGTTTCTGGAATAGGAAGGGTAATTTCACTGCCAATATCGGTAGTACCCCTACGGCAAACAAACCTGTTGTTTTTTATCTTCAAGGTCAAATTAGTGAGCAAGAAACAAATGTTTTAACCGAAGATGAGCATCTTGATTTCATGATGAATCTCAGTCGGAATAAAAATCTGCTCCCCCCCTTTATCCAAAGCCGATTGGTACAAACCCCGCTACTTTTTATTGATTATTATCCTGCCGACTGGACTTTTCGCTCTCTCTTGCAGTGCTTCCATAGCTACCTGATAGGAAATCTTTCTCAAAGAAGCTTTTGCATCTCATTCATTCCGGAAAACGAATTTTCTGAACAGACCTTCTACGAACAGAATATCTTTGCTGCTTCTTGCTCAGCCCTTCATATAGAGCTTGTGCACGATACGATTGAGGGTCTTACAAATCAATTAAGCGCATTACAAAAAGCTCGGGATGGCGAGTTCAACGATAATACCCTGGACCGAGCTGTTGGGGACGTTAAGGCATTCATTGGTCAGTTCCTAGATCGAGCAGTTGAGGAGGTTGAGGCATTCATTCAAAAAGGGATTGAACTCGCGAATCTTGGGGAATCGCGAATCAACGAGTCACGGAATGAAGAAGCGCTTGAGCTATTTGAACAATCCGTCGCTGCTTTTGATAAAGCGCTGACATTGGCTCCCGATGACGGAACCGGCTACATCGGAAAAGGCAATGTGTTGACAAGCACAGGCAATATCTTGGCAAGCCTTTCACAGCCGGAAGCTGCGCAGCAAAGCTATGCTCGGGCAATTGAAGCTCTAGACAAAGCATTAGCTCTGCATTCTAATGATTTAGTTGCTCAATACAAAAAAACCTTCACCTTAGCATTTTGGGGAGATTTACTGATAAGCCTTTCACAGCCAGATGCTGCGCAACAACGATATGCTCAGGCGATTGAAGTTTTAGACAAAGTGCTAGTTTTGGAGCCAAATTTTAGCGGAGCTTATAATAATAAAGGCAATCTATTGGGAAGTATAGGCGACTTACTGGCACATCATTCACCGGAAGCTGCGCAGCAAAGCTATGTTCAGGCAATTGAAGCCTTGGATAAGGCGCTGGCGTTAGCTCCTGACGATGCGACTGCGCACAACAATAAAGGCACCGCACTAATTCATCTGGGCAACTTACTGGCAAGCCTTTCACAGCCGGAAGCTGCGCAGCAGAGCTATGCTCGGGCAATTGAAGATCTGGACAAAGCATTAGCTCTGCATCCCGACTATGTGCTTGCGCATAACAACAAAGGCGATGCTCTCACCAGGTCGGGAAATTTGCTAGCCGCCTTGTCACAAAATGAAGCGGCGCTCAGATGTTATGAAGTTGCCCACTCAGAGTTTATAAAGTCACTCGAGATTGAACCAAACGATGAAATGATCCTAGCAGCAAGAGAAGAGTTATTGAGAAGGGTAAAAAGTCTTTATGAAACTGGGACATGGAATGACAGGTAGTCGAGATGCTAAACAAAGAATACTGGCTATCTCTTTTCCACGCCTGGCAGGCTGATGGGATCAGGCATAGCACGGAGTCTCAAAGCCAGATAAATATTTTTAGGGAGGTTTAATACGTATTATGACTAATGAAAAATCACCTTATATTGGTCTTAAACCTTTTACTGAGGAAGATGCTGCATTCTTTTTTGGTAGAAAATCTGAGACACAAGAAATTTTGGATTGTATTATTCCTAATCCGGTCACGCTGGTTTACTCCCCCTCCGGAGCAGGGAAAAGTTCTCTCATCAATGCAGGGTTGATTCCGCTTTTAAAACAGATTGGACTTGATGTTCTTCCCATCGCTCGCGTAGCAAGACCTCAGAATGCAATTTCCCAAGAGTCAAAAAATATCTTTATCTTTAATACCCTTGTACAGTGGAATGCAGAAGACAGGAACAACAGACTTGAGAAGATGTCGCTAAAGGATTTCTTCGCAAACACTCCGCCTCAACCTGCTCAAAAAAACCGCAGGATACTTCGCATCATGATTTTTGATCAGTTTGAAGAGATGTTTACATCATTTGTATCGCAAAAGGGTCAACGAAAAGATTTTTTCGAGCAGGTGAGTGAAGCACTTTCAGCGGATCCCTTTTTGCGCGCTGTTTTCCTTATACGACAGGAATTCATTGCTGATTTTGATAACTATGCGAATACACATCTACAGATAGATCAGGCACGTTATCATTTACGACCATTGGCTGGTGATGCCGCTTTGCAAGCCATAGTGGGTCCGGTTCAAGGCACCAGTTATCAATATGAAGACCGCGTCGCCGAGAAATTGCTTGAGGAGTTACAAACCAGATCGGTTAATCTGGAAGACGGCACGAAGCGAATACCCGGTGACTTTGTAGAACCAGTAGTTTTACAAGTCGTCTGCCAGAAATTATGGGAGGGCCTTAAACCTCAAGATAGACTGATTACGCTTTCAGACGTTCAGGCTTTCGCAAATGTCAATACGGCTTTGTCAGAATTCTATGAGGACGCACTGCATAAAACCGTTGTCGCGACCGGTATAGGCGAGGGAGCCTTACGAAAGTGGTTCGAGCAAACGTTGATTACGCGTTCCGGAACACGCGGAACCGTTCATAGAGACTCCGAGCATACGGGCGGGATACCGAATGCGGCGGTGATTGAATTAGAGAAACAGCACATCATTCGTAGCGAACTGCGTGCCGGAGCACATTGGTACGAATTGATTCATGACCGATTGATTGCGCCCATTCAAGAGTCAAATCAGAAGGCAAGACGCTCCGGCTCAGAATCTGAGCAATACATTAAGACGTTAGAAGAGAAGGCAACCGCCTGGTCAAATCTGAGACAAAGCGACGAAGAGCTTTTGCCAGGCGTTAATCTGGAGCGCGCCGAAAACTGGCTTAAGGATGAGGGACTTGATGGAATGAGCCACAGTCAAACGCTTGTTGCCTTTATACATGCCAGTCGGGCACAGGTAGAGAAAGATCTCGCCAGAGAACAGACGCGTTCCAAGCGGCGAGTACAGATGGTGGCAACGGCATTATTCTTAACAACTCTTATCGCTATGATAATGTTTTTCGTGGCGCGAAACGCACAGGCAGAGAAAGAGATAGCTCTGAAACAGGCTCAAGCCGACAAACTAACGGCAGAGGATAAAACCAAGGAAGCTGAAAGACAAAAGGGAGAGAAAGAGATAGCTCTGATAGAGAAAGAGATAGCTTTGCAACAAGCTCAAGCCGACAAACAAAGAGCACAGGAAAACGAAGGGAAAGCCAGAGAAGCAGAGCGACAGAAAGCGACAGCACTGGAAGAGAAAGAGATAGCTCTGAAACAGGCTCAAGCCGACAAACTAACGGCAGAGGATAAAACCAAGGAAGCTGAAGAACAAAAGGGAGAGAAAGCGAAAGCTCTGATAGAGAAAGGGATAGCTCTGCTACAAGCTGAAGGAGACAAAAAAAGAGCATTGGAAGCCGGGGATATTATAAAAAAGACGGATCGCGATACAGTCAATTCAGAAAAAGTATTTCGAGGACATAAGGAAAAAGTAAACAGTGCTGCTTTTATTAAATCCGGGGATTCTGTTGTTTCAGTAAGTGAGGATGGTGTGGCCTGGCTTTGGAAAGTTAATGATCCCGATGATAAGGAGAAAAAAGAATTAAAAAATTCTAACGATAATTCTCTGACCACAGAGGACAAAGATGCGGAAGTCAAGGGTCCTGCCCAAATAAATGAGGCTACAAACGACAAAGTTTCAGCCCAAGCGAACCAAATCGTTATTGTAAACCATGCGGCAGAGAAGGCACAGCTTGCTATCGCCCGAAATGGCGGAATAGAAATTTGGGAAAAAGAAGGCAAAGAGAATGATTACCAAAAGGTTCAATCACTCCCCCTTGGTGACAAATACAAAATATTCTCAATTGCCTTTAGCCCGGATGGCAAGAGGCTGGTTTCGGCAGGATCATCAGGTCGGGACCAAATATTTACGGTGTGGGATGTTAACTCGGGTAAGTCGATACTACCGACGAAGACAGACCATGGGGCAAATATAAATAGTGTAGCTTTTGGCCAAATTGAGGATGGGAAAAAGAAGAAAGAATATATTGCCACTGCAAGTGATGACGGCAATGTGCAAGTGTGGAAGATTTCGTCCAAGAATGCGACTGAGTATGAAAAGATGGGCGGGCCTCTTGGTCATGGGAAAGACACCCATGTTAAATCTGTGGCCTTTAGTCCCGATGGAAAAACCATTCTCACAACAGCCGATAATGGCGATGTAAATGGAAAAGCTCATATTTGGTCTTGGACCAGAAAATTTGGCAAACATACAGCGGAGTTACGTGAGCGAAGCGGTTTATTTAGCGGACCCGCTTGGCCGGTCAGAGGATTTCCTTTAAACATTCTTATGCCGTTAACTTTTGAAATACCAAGAACCTCAAAAACGGACTTAAAGCCTTTAAGTGGAGCTGTCTTTTTCCCATTTAACGAAGCTACCTACATTGCTACAGCGGGTGAGGACCAGATTATCAAAATCTGGAAATGGAAAACTTCGCGCTTAAATAAGACCGAATTGATTACTGAACTGCGTGGTCACACACAAGGAATAAAAAGTATTGCCATAAGCCCTTATGGCCGAAAGATTTTGACCACAGGTAAGGATGGAACCGTACGTTTATGGGATCCCTGTGAGGAGCATGATAAAACGCCGATGAATTCCTCGAAACGACTTCAGGATTTTTGCTATTTTATTAAAAACCATAAGCCAGTATTCTAGAGGCTGTTATGAACTTCGAGAGAGAAAGGCTTCATATTTTTTCCTGTATTGTGCGTTCGATTGCTGAGCCTAACCTTGGTGTCACCCTCAGATCGTTAGGCAGCCGCGTTTTCTGCAATTTTTCGCAGATTTCGTCTCAAATAAGTTCATAACAGGCTCTAGGAGTAACTGCCTGCGGCAAAGACTACCGTGTGACGTTCAAAGACCTCAGCACAGGAACGCAGATGAAGCTGCAGTCATTAGCAAGTGAGACAGAAATTATTTCTCAGATAGATACGCACTTCGATAATCAATCTCCTGGAAAATCGTATCGCGGGATTCGACTTCTGCTAGCCAGGTTTCGTCTATCTCCTGGCGTTGAATCATCTCGTAGAGTTTATTGAAACGGTGTATGTGGTCGCGGAATCGTTTGATGGCGTACTGCACAGAAGTCGCCGTCGTGATAATAAAAGCCCAGTCGGAAGATTCGGCTAACAACAACTCGCGCGCCGCTTGATTCAAAGCCCGTTTCAGCAAGCCTTCCGATTGCGGATTCGCTTGCGCCAACTCGACCATACGGTCTTCGGCTACGTGCTGGTGCATATACATCCACTCCGTTTCGGGGTTAATCCAGACGCGATAATAACCTTCAGCGCCCCACGACGAGGCGCTGATTTGTTGAGGTTGATTCTCCGGATATTCGTTCAAATAATCCAAAGGCGTCGCCAGCCGTATGTCATCCTGGTCATGATGAATCTTGCGAATCAGATGATTCAAAAATTGCGGTCCTTCAAACCACCAATGCCCGAACAACTCCGCGTCGTAAGGCGAAACCACCAATGGTTTGCGCCCCATCCAGGTTCGTAAACTCCGCAATTGCGCTTGCCGGTGAAACATAAAATGCCCGGCGTGTTGCGCGGCTTTGTTCGCAGCCCAAGACGGCACGTAATGTTCTTTCATTCCGAGTTCAACTTTGCCTGTGACGCGATGGTATTTGACGCCTAAATTGCGCCGCACTCCGTCGCTGTGCAGGAAAGGTTTGACGTATTCGTATTCGCCGTCGAAACCTAAATCACGATAGAACTCTCGGTAATCGGGGTCGCCCGGATAGCCCATGTCTGCGCTCCAGACTTGCTCGCTCGTATCAACGTCGCGCGCGAATGCGGCAACCCCTTCGGGTGTGATCGTCGGCGCATAGATGCCACGTCGCGGTTGCGGCGAGCCGAACATAATGGCGTGCGCGTCAACGAAAAAGTAGCGAATGCCCGCTTCTGCAAGCAAGCCGTCAACGCCTGAAATATAAGCGCATTCGGGAAGCCAAATCCCTTGTGGTGAACGCCCGAAATGCTTTTCATAATTTCGCTTGCCGACTTGAATCTGAGCGCGGCGAGCTTCGTTGCGCGTCATTAAAGGCAGAAAGCCATGCGTTGCTCCGCAAGTGATGATGTCAATCGCTCCTGCGTCTTGCAGGGCGCGAAAACCGTTGAGCAGATTGCGGTGAAATTTATTTTCGAATAAATCGCGCGATGTGGTGAAGTGATTGAGATACATCTGCGCCGTTTCAAACATCGCCGGATGATTTTTCGTGCGGATGACTTCCTGTTCGCAAAGCTCCACGAGTTTGTTGACGTGGCGCAAGTAACGCTCTTGCAGATGCGGGTCAGAAAGCATTTCGCAAAGCGGCGGCGTCAGCCCTATGGTCACACGCAGAGGGATGTTATCGGCGACAATGTTTTCGAAGACGTGAAGCAGCGGCAGGTAGGTTTCGCTGATGGCTTCAAAGAGCCACTCTTCTTCGAGAAACTCCGGGTATTCGGGATGACGCACGAAAGGCAGATGCGCGTGTAAAACAATTGCGAGTAGTCCTTGTTCCATAAGCTGGTAGATACGAGTCTAGCATTACGCATTGACAAGTTCACTAGGTTCCGTTTCTTCTTCGGCGGTTTCTAAAAGACGCTCTTGATATTTTTTCTGTAGCTCCATGTAATAACTTACAAGCTCTTTTGCGTCGTGATGATGTTCTTCGGAGATTTTATGACGAACCTCCCTTATCCATTCTATTCCAGGATCAGCTTTCGGTTGCATCTTTTCCTCCAATCAACTCCAGAGGAGTTACTAACAAAGGGACATAAAGTCCAAGCATTACATTGACACGCCTGATATGACCGAATTTATTGGCGTTCGCTAAATGTTTGCAATTCCACGTTAGCAGAAAGTCGCATTTATGGTAAGAGGCTATCAGTCTTTGATAGCATAAGTGTAGCTGCTCTCAATCGCATAGTTGATCAGTGATTCAATACTAAGGTGTTGATTTGTGCATTCAACAATCATCATTTCCATGTCGGTGTCCAGCCATTCATGATCTTGCGTTCTCTCGCAAGAGATTTTAGCTGTAACACGGTGCATAATTTCATTGATTCTTTTCATGTGTTCGACTTTCTCTTCGGCGCTAATCTCTTCGTCAGCCCAAATCGCTCGCACACATATGGTTAGTTCATGAGCCAGGAGTTCGTAGAATCTAATGCGTCTTTCAAGCGAAAGTTGAGCGACCGATTCTCCAAATTTTGAAATCATATAGCTCTCCTAGATGATTTGTGGAGTAGGTGAGGTAGCGGTAACTGTCTAGTCTGCGCCAGTCCTGCGCCGTAAATGACTTGAAAAGCCAGCGGGACTTCGTTCCAGTCAACCGCAGACTAGACAGTCTACGGTACAATCAGGATCCCTATAT
>JANMSG010000836.1:0-2078 GCA_031389065.1 Acidobacteriota bacterium
TAGCTGACCGATCTTTTCCCCACGTTTTTCGCCGATCTTTTTACCGCGTTTTTCGCCGATCTTTTCGCCGATCTTTTCCCCACGTTTTTCGCCGATCTTTTCACCGATCTTTTCACCCTCTTCAAGAATGAATTGATAGAAGCTCGATTCTCTCAGTTGTTCTAATGGAATCATACCTCTCTCCACAATTAGCTCTAATAAGTCCTCACGATTATAGCGCAGTCCACCGAGCATCATAAAGTGAATGCCTAAATCGCGTTGCTTTCTTTCATCTTTTACGTCGCGCAGAAATCGCGCGCTGATCTCTAATTCGCGCTTTCCGCCTTTCATCAAAGGCACGAAGGGCAGCAAACTCTCGCGCTTCATTGCAAGAACTTGTTCGGCGGAAAGCGTCCACAACCGTACCAGGTTGAAATGGGCTGTAATCTCTATATCACCCGCTTTGATGATGCCAGGGTTTGAAACTTTTTTGGGCAATCCCTTTCGCGTTAGCAATAGAACATAGCTTTTGATTGGCAGATGATAATTCATCCACAAGCGCGCGCCATAATCAGCCATGCGCTCAGGGACGTTGTCGTTCCACTGAGTCTGCGCTTCGACGTGGGCGATGGTTTCCCCCTGCCTGGTCTTTACCAGATACGGTTGATCGGGCAAAAGAGTTGAGGCGCTCAACTCCCGCGGCAGTACTTCGATTTCAGCCTTTTCTCCAAGCCGTAAATGACCGAGCAAAATTAGCAGAGACTCTGCATCTTGCTCGGCTAAATACTTAAAAGCTTGGTCATAAGGTTTGCTGCTCATGATTTATTTGAACAACGCTTGCAAACTTTCTTCATAAGGCGCGTACGCGATGCCCGCATCGGTGATAATCGCCGAGACATAGCGATTGGGGGTCACGTCAAATGCAGGGTTGGCAACATTGATTCCGTCGGGCGAGATTTGATTGCCGCGAATGTGCGTTACTTCTGTAGTGACGCGCGATTCGATAGGAATCTCTTCGCCTGATTTGAGCGCCAGGTCAATCGTTGAAAGCGGCGCGGCGACGTAAAAAGGAATGTCGTTAGCGTGAGCCGCAACGGCAACCATGTAGGTGCCGATTTTATTTGCGACATCGCCGTTTGCCGCTATGCGGTCTGCGCCTACGACGACGCAACTGATCTTTCCGGCTTTCAGGAAATGTCCGGCCATATTGTCCGTAATCAGCGTCACAGGGATGTTGTCTTTGGCAAGCTCCCAGGCGGTAAGTCTAGCGCCTTGCAGGAAGGGACGGGTTTCATCTGCGAAAACATTGACGTTTTTGCCCGCCTCAACGGCTGCGCGAATCACCCCTAGAGCCGTGCCGTACCCTGCCGTCGCCAGCGCCCCCGCATTGCAATGAGTCAACACCGTAGCGTCTTGCGGCAGGAGTTCTGCGCCGAATCGTCCCATGCGTTTGTTGCTTTCAATGTCTTCTGCATGCATCTTGATGGATTCTTCGACGAGCCGATTTTGTAAAGCTTCAATGGATGCGCCGCTACGTTTTGCTTCACGGAAAACATCGCCCATGCGCTTGACTGCCCAGAATAGATTGACGGCGGTCGGGCGGGTTTTCGAGATTCGGTCGCTTGCTTGGTTAAAGTCGCGCTCTAAATCTTCGAGCGTCGAGGCGGAAGAATTTTTTGTGCCAAGCGCGATGCCCATCGCTGCCGCAACACCGATAGCGGGCGCGCCGCGAATGACCATCTCTTCGATAGCCACGGCAACTTCTTCGTATGTTTTAAAAACCGGATAGAGTTCTTCGTTCGGAAGGAGTCGTTGGTCTATCATCACAACACCTTCATCAGTCCATTCAATTGTCTTTATCATAGCGCGAACGATGATACCCAACCGCTAAGTAAATTGACAACAGAACTGAAAACCGCGTGAAAAACTTTCGCAGCAAAATTATGAAGAAAACAAGAATATGGCTTGAAAAAGGAATCGTCTGACTATGCGCCTGATTCGAGCCAGTTGATTGACAACTATATACCGAGCACACCAAGATCCGGGTATCGCTTGGCGTGGTGTCAGAACCGGGAGCGGTAGCGACCGGGTGCAGCGCA
>JANMSG010000861.1:0-2723 GCA_031389065.1 Acidobacteriota bacterium
GTTTTAAAAGTTATAGATTGAATGAATTTCCAGCACTTACAGGCAAGAAACGACCCAAATTATGTTTTGCTCACTTCCGTAAGTCCTTTGAAATCATTGAGCCTATTTTTACTCCCTGACTTTTAAAACAGCTTCTAAGGCGTGAGAAGATAACGCAAGGACAAAGGTGGCGGGGATGACTCTACGGGACAGAAAATCAGCCAAGCCCACGCCACAGCGAGGAATTAATTCAAAAAGCTTTATTGTACCGTCGCAAATGTGCGATTCAAGCGCTTCTGTTTCCGCGCCGGCACAGCGTGATAGGTACTGCCATAGGCTGCGGTAATCTTGCTGACGTATTGCATCGTCTCTTTATAGGGCGGCACTTTATTGCCAAATCGCTTTACGGCATTCTCCCCGGCATTGTATCCGGCAAGCGCCAGTTTGACATCGCCATCAAAGCGATTGAGCAGCCAGCCCAGGTATCGTGTGCCGCCATCAATGTTTTGTTGCGGGTCGTAAGGGTTTTTAATGCCAAAGCGTTGCGCTGTCTCAGGGATGAGTTGCATTAACCCTTGCGCATTTTTGTGCGAGCGAGCATTTACTTTGAAACCAGATTCCTGATTGATAACCAGGCGAATCAACTCCGGGTCAACGCCGTATTTTGCTCCTGCGCCTGAAATCATTTGGTTATAAATTGAATCTTTGCCTGTAAGCGATTCAACTTCGGGGTTCATAAGTGGCTCGGCATCGGGTTTTATTTTAGAAGTTGTATCCGAGGTTGTGAGGGCAATAATCGTATTTTTGCAGATGAAGGGGACAGACAAGAATGTAACGAATACCAAAGTTAATTTGAACAACCGTTTAATTCTCAAAAGAGACAAGAACGAACTACTTCTATACAAGCTGAAAAGTCCTCCCTTTACTTAATAATATTTTAGGAATATGGAGTAGTTACAGGGACATACTTTACAGACTACAACATAAGTGAAATCAATCGTAACGTGATATGAAGCCTATTACAATACTCCAGGTTGTATTGCAAGATTTTCATAAGATTGTTGCAAGACTTTCACAACAGGTTCAGGTTTTACTGGCATTTTACGGGAAAGAAATCAAGAAAATGATGAAATGAAAAAGTTCAGGAAGAGGCTGATAGATTTTCATAGCGCAGGAGTTTTATCAAAATTCGTTGAAAGGAATTCCCGAAGCCGACACACCGAAAGCTGAACTGTGTACATCTACAATTCCATAGTTGCCATTGGGTAATCCTATGGTTTTTTCGAACTCAACCTGCCAATCTTTTTCGTTGGTAATCGGGTCTTGCGGAATTTCGCGGAGGTAACCCTGCGTTACTAAATCATTCAGCGATTGAGGAGGTTTTTCTTGATCTGAAGCGTATTGATCTATAGCTTTTCGCATAGCGTGCAGGTCTTGCTTTAATACGGTTTCACTTACCTCTCTTTCAACATAAGGACGTGAAATAATTTTAACGACATCAAATCCAACAGCAAAGGTTAGCAATGCGAACAGGAACCCTTGAATTAACCTTTTCATATACTGCTTACACGTTGCTTGATTGAAAGCGTTCCGTAATCAATTTCCGTACACGATGCGACCCCCAACAATTGTGTAAACCACTTTGGTTTTTTCAATATCCTTCGCATTGATTTTGAAGAGGTCTTGCGATAACACAACGATGTCTGCAAGTTTGCCTGCTTCCAGGGTTCCTTTGTCGTTTTCGGCGAACTCTGCATAGGCGCACGAAGAGGTGTAGGCGCGAAGCGCTTCTTCGACGCTGATCTTTTGTTCAGGAACCCAACCATTCGGATTTTTGCCGTCAATGGTTTGTCGAGTCACCGCCGCGTGTATGCCTGCAATTGGCGAAAGTGGCGCGACGAACCAATCGGAACCAAAGGTCAAAACGGCTCCGGCATCCAGCAGTGAACGGAACGCATAGGTCGTCTTGGTACGCTTTTGTCCGATGCGTTTTTCAGCCCAACGCCCGTCATCTGCCGCGTGATACGGTTGCATCGAAGCAATCACTCCTAACTGTGCAAATCGCGCAATGTCCGAAGGTAGTAAATGCTGCGCGTGTTCTATGCGAAAACGACGGTCGCGTTTGCCGTTCTCTTTTTCAATCGCTGCGAAATAATTCAACAACAGATTATTTGCACGATCTCCAATGGCGTGAATCGAACATTGCAAACCGGCAAGGTCTGCTTCCTTCATGGTCTCTTTCAACTTGCCTTCCGGGGTGTTTGCTTCCAGCATCAGCCCGTGTGTGTGCGGCGTGTCCGTGAAGGGCTCAAAGAAAAGTGCAGTCGTTGAACCGAGCGACCCGTCCATAAAGGCTTTCAATCCGCCCAGGCGTAACCAGTGATCGCCAGCGCCTTGTTGCTTGACGATTTCAGCTTGCCGCTTCCATTGACTCATCGGCGTGCGCGCATAGACGCGAACCGTCAGGCGATTTGAATCTTTGAATTTCTTATAAACTTCATAATCGCGCCAGCCGGTTATATCTTGTACAGAAGTCACGCCTACATTTGCCGCGTAAGTGAGCGCTGCTTTCAATGCCTCGTCGTATTCTGCATCGGTCTCGTCAGGGATGACTCTGTACATCAAACCCATCGCGTCGTCTTTTAAAATGCCAGTCGGGTCGCCGGTCTTTGCGTCTTTGACAATCGTGCCGCCCGTTGGTGTAGGCGTCTCTTTGGTGACCCCTGCGAGTTTCAAAGCGGCGC
>JANMSG010000888.1:0-2048 GCA_031389065.1 Acidobacteriota bacterium
CCAATTCGTCAGCGGTATCGCCGCACAGATGGCCTCGCCTATGGGGATTCCTGCAGGAAAAATTCGCGTCAAACAGGAACACATTGGCGGAGGATTTGGCAGTAAGTTCGGTCCGGATGCCTGGGATATTGCAGGCGCAAAATTATCGAAGAAAGCTGGCGGCAAGCCTGTACGAATCTTTCTCGACCGCGATTCGGAATTGATGGTCGGTGGAACTCGCCCTTCGTATTACGCGAAAGTGAAAATCGGTGCCAAAAAAGACGGAACTCTCACGGCCTGGCAATCAGAGTCATGGGGGAGTGGGGGTCCCGGCGGCTCTGGCTCTCCGCCTGTGCCTTATGTCGTTGATATTCCAAATCAAAAAAGACAACACATCTCTATCTCAAATCATGTGGGACCATCCAGAGCCTGGCGCGCCCCCAATCACCCGCAGGCTTGCTTCGTGACGATGTCTGCTCTTGAGGATTTAGCGGCTAAGCTTGAAATGGATCCGCTTGACCTATTACTCAAAAACAAAGCCCTGCTAGGGGTTCGTCAAGATGTTTACCGCGACGAGTTGATGATTGGCGCTGAAAAAATAGGTTGGAAGAAAAACTGGCATGCGCGCGGCGATAAGACCGCCGGTCCGATGAAACGAGGACTAGGCTTATCGCTTCACACCTGGGGCGGCGGCGGTCACGCCAGCGATTGCGATTTAGTCATTGAACCGGACGGCTCCGTTGAAGTGCGTATGGGAACACAAGACTTGGGCGTAGGCACGCGCACGTCGCTTGCCATTGTTGCAGCCGATACGCTGGGACTACCGCTTGAAGCGATAAAAATCAGCATAGGCGACAATCGCTTCCCTGCTTCCGGCGGCTCCGGTGGCTCGACAACCATCGGCGGTATCAGTGCCTCTACGCGACGCGCTTCACTCGACGCGCTCGATAAAATATTCGAGAAAGCCGCTCCGGCATTGAACGCGCAACCCACAGACCTGGAAGCCGTTGGCGGCAAAGTTCGCGTCAAGAGCGACCCGAGCCGTAGCCTGAGCTGGGCACAGGCTTGCGCGAAACTTGGCGCGATGCCGATAACCGTTCGGGGCAAAAACCCTGGTCCCGGACAACTGACCAATCAAGGTGTAGGCGGTGTACAAATGGCTGATGTGTCGGTTGACGTCGAAACCGGCATTGTCAAGATCAACAAGATCGTCGCCGTCCAGGATTGCGGCTTGATTATCAACATGAAACTCACAGAGAGCCAGGTTTATGGCGCTTTGATTATGGGCGTGTGCTGGGCTTTGTATGAAGAAAAAATCAACGACCAGGCGACAGGCAAAACGCTCAACGCGAATATGGAGTTTTACAAACTCGCAGGCATAGGCGACATCGGTCAACTCGAAGTTCATATGATGACCGGCAAAGGGTACGACGAACGCGGCGTCATTGGCATAGGCGAACCGCCAGCCGTTTCGCCAGGGGCAGCCATCGCAAACGCTGTGGCAAATGCCATAGGAGTTCGCGTACCTGGCTTGCCGCTCACACCCGACCGCGTGCTTGCCGCGCTTGAAACGAAGGGAGGTCGCTAATGAACGCATTTGAATATGCCAGCCCGACAACCAAAGAACAGGCAGCAAAACTGCTGGGCAATTCGTGGGGCGATACAGAGATATTAGCCGGAGGCACGGATTTGCTTTCTTTGATGAAAGATCACGTCGTTGAACCCAAGCGCCTGGTTAACATTAAATCCATCAAAGAACTCAACGGCATCTCCTGGAGCGCAAAGGCGGGACTCAGGATCGGCGCGCTCGTGACGATTCAAGAGTTGCTCGACAATCCGCAAGTGCGAAAAGAGTATTCGGCATTGACGCACGCCGCCGAAGGTATCACCAGTCCGCAGATTCGCAATATGGGAACTGTCGGCGGTGATCTTTGCCAGCGTCCGCGCTGCTGGTATTACCGCGCAGGCTTCGGTTTATTGGGAACCCAAGAAAATGGCGAGACCTTAATAACCAATGGTGACAATCGTTATCACGCCATCTTCGGCAATAACGGTCCCGCTTACTTTGT
>JANMSG010000889.1:0-4327 GCA_031389065.1 Acidobacteriota bacterium
GGAATTGAGAAATTACGAAACGCAGTTGGAAGAGATGGTTGATCAACGCACCAGAGAGCTTCAATTTGCGCTGGCAAATGTCAAAATGTTGACGGGCATGCTGCCGATCTGCGCTTCCTGCAAAAACATACGCGACGACGAAGGCTATTGGCATCAGGTCGAAGTCTATATTCGCAGCCACTCGGAAGTGGAATTTAGTCACGGGATATGTCCTGACTGTACGACAAAGTTATACCCGGAGCTATTCTTAAAACCAGTCAACTAAGCATCTACCTCACTCATATTTACTCCCAAGCATTCGCAAACCTTTCACTCATGGCTCAATGTATTGCTTGAATCACGTCGCAGAAACGCGAGACTTCTTCTTCAGTGTTGTAGTAGTGAATCGATGCGCGGACGACGCTTTGCAGATTGCGCTCTTCCATATCAATTCTCGTTGATTCAATCACCGAAGACCAGACGTTAATTTTATTGGCAGTCAACAAATCGCGAATCTCCAAAGGGTCTTTGCCTTCAACCGTGAAAGTAACGATGCCGCACTTCTCTTCCCCTATGTCCGTCACCTCGACACCTTTACGATCACTGAGTTGCAAGCGGAAATCAGCGGCGAGAGCTTTCACTCGCGCCCAGGTTTCTTTCACTCCGAATTCGAGCGCGTAATCAATGGCTACTCCCAAACCAATCTTTCCGGCGTAATTGGTCTCCCAATTTTCAAACCTCCGCGCATCTTCGCGCACTTTGTATTGCTTGCGCGAGGTCCATTCTGCTGCGTGCATGTCAAGAAACGGTGGCTCCAGTTGTTCAATGATGGCGCGACGAACATATAAAAAGCCTGTGCCGCGAGGAGCGCGCAAATACTTGCGCCCAGTTGCCGAGAGCATATCGCAGCCCAGCTCTTCGACATCGAGCGGAATCTGTCCAGCCGATTGGCAGGCATCGAGCAAGTACAAAACCTTCGCATCACGAGCGACTTTGCCAATCGCCGCAGCAGGATTAACCAAGCCGCCGTTTGTCGGAACATGTGTGATGGCAATTAATTTCACGCGCTCGTCAATCAATTCTTGTAAAGCCTTCACGTCAAGCTGTCCGTGTTCATCGTTTGGTATGACTTCGATCACCGCACCGGTCTTTCGCGCCGCTTGCAGAAAGGCTATGAAATTGCTCGCATATTCGGAGATGGAGGTTAAAATGCGGTCGCCTGTTTTGAAAGGAATCGAATAGAAAGCCATGTCCCAGGCGCGTGTAGCATTTTCAATAATCGCCACTTCTTCACGCCCACAATTGAGCAATGCGGCAACTGCATCATAAGTATGTTCGATCGTTTCGAGTTTCGCTTTGCAGGCTTCATAGCCGACGATTTGCGCTTCGAGGTTGAGGTGTGTGATTACCGATTCAAGAACTCTTTGAGGCATCAACGCCGCGCCAGCATTATTGAAGTGAATCAGATTTTCGCACGCAGGCGTGTCCAGTCTTGCGCGTTCTACATCAATTGGCATCTATGTTTTCCGTTTCTTTTTTTTGTATTTACAAAACCTCCAAAGAATAACCTGAGCCAGTAAACTCACCAAGCTAAGTTTGCCAATCGTTTCTTATCGCAAAACCTTCAGATCGCGTTCGCTGACAATTCGCCATTTAGAGTTTACGCGCTGCCAGCGTAATTCTTGTAAAACCTCCCCATTACGATTCCCTTCCTGACCTTCGATGCGATAACGTTTGCGATAGAGAATGGTTGCGTGTTGACCATCCGGGCTGATCTTCACTTCTGGTTCGCTGGCTTCTATATGGATTGTGTCTGCTCGCTCAAAGACACGAGTCTTTTCGGCGCGCACATCTGCCCGCGATGCACCTCGCGAACGATAAAACGCATTCACGGTGGAATTGTAAAAGCCCATCTGGCCGTCAATATCCCCTGCTTTGTGCGCTGCAAACCAGTTAGTAAATGCCTGACGCAATTCCTGATTCTCCGCTATATGATCTACTCTTTCATGAGAAGGCGTAGGGGAATTTTCTGGCTCTTTATCAGGTTGAGAAGGTAAAGAGGAACTTTCTTGAACATTTTCAGCTTCCTCATTACTATCGCTTTCCAGAGTGACCTGCTGATTGGCAGACGAGGGCAAAGATTCATTAGTATTGGCGGTTTTCAATGGGGCTTTTCCTTCATCAGCCTGCAAAGTGCCTTTTGGCTCGGACGATTTTGGCGACTGTGAAACGCCGGTTTTCGGACTGGCAGGATTATTTATATATCGTATAGCTAATACGCTGCCGAGGATACCTCCTAACAAACCTGCAATAATCGCTGTAGTAATAAGAAATCCGGTTTTCGATCTTTTGGCATTGCTTTGCGAGAGTGGAACAGCTCGCTTTACATGGCTCGTTGCTTCATCGTCAAAGCGAGGTGAAACAAGAGTTTTTTCGGGATCAGCCTCAGGATTGTCCTCAATTTCAGGATGCTGTGTATGATTTGACCACATGACAACTTCTTCCTCCCTATTAATTTTATCAATCTGCTAGAGTCGTATATCAATGAAGCAAATATTGCTCCACACTCCGAGATTTCACAGAGGGTGTATAAAAGTTATCGTATTGCAATAAATGGGGAAGATTGGTAGTGGGGTAATCGTGTGTTGTTGTCAATCTGCAAAAAATGAAGGAAGAAAAGAACCCGCGAAGCGGGTGAGAGCATAAAGCCCAATGGCATTAAGTTAAGAAAAATCCGTTTTTGAGTCTTCAATGGATTCAACTACTTGCCTTGCACTAACTTTGTGATTCCGCGTCGGTGAATCCTTAACTTAATGCCATTGGCATAAAGCCCAGTGTGGAGCAAAGCGCAACGCTGGGTCGGCAAGGTCTCAAACCCGCGAGCCCGTGAAACGGGCGATAGATTGGTTGCTGAAAGTCTATCGCCCGTTTCACGGGCTCAGAGAAATTGAATCGCTTTCACACCACGCGCTCACGCACGTGGCTCTATGCTATCGCCCGCATTCGCGGGCTAAGATTAAGCAACACAGCATCACTCCACTACTAGAAGATTCTGAATTGGTTTCAATTCTTATAGAGAGACTGAATGATAGAACCGGAAGGGCGATCAAGCAAAGCGTTTTCGTTTCGCGTCACGCGGGATGCGCCGCCCAGATCATGAATCACTTGTTCCATGAAACCATCTTGCAGATGGCGATAGGCGCGAACGCGGCCGTCAGAATTGAAGACTGCAAATAGCAAGGTGCCGCGCGATTTCGTGAACGCCAGACCCACGAGCGTGCTGACGCCTCTATCGGTCGAAAAGAGGGTTCCGGTTTTTGCAATGACTGCGCCTTTGACTTCATCGCGCGTGAAGCGCCCCAGCAAGGTTCCGGAGTCCACTCCTGCAACCGGCATTACGTCTTCAGGTTTGAGCGAGTATTTTTCAAGCGTCGCAATTAAGGCTCGCAAAATCTTTAACGAAGCTCGTGGCGTGATGCGATTGAACTCTAAACCGGAAGGATGACCAACGTACAACTCGCCTTCTTTCAAATCAAGGCTATTTATCAAAAAGTCTTGCATTGCAGCCGCGCCGCCTAAAGATTCGCCAATCACTTCGGCGATGGCGTTGCTGCTGTGGGCGTTTTGATAGAGCAACAAGTTGGTCAGCGTGTCCGAGTGATGGGCGGCTAAAAGCGTGCCTTTCGCTTCGCCTGTAACCGTTGACCCTTCAATGTGAAGACCCGCGCGTTGCAACGCTTCACGCAATTTCACTGCGGAAGTTTGGGGTGACAGATTCCTTTTATAACCTCTTGCAAAGAAGGTAAACGAACCCGCGATTCTGAGCGAACCGGTGACACGAGAGATGCCCAAACCCGAAAGCGTTGCCGCTACTTCTTCGGCGTCTGTCCTTGAAAACATAGGGTCGGCGTTTCCTTCAACAACCAAATCGCCGACGAGTTTTCGCGAAGCCGTGTCAAGGGTACCGTCGGCTAGAAAATTCGTGCGAAAGCGATGTGCGGGGGTGAATTTTTCAAGCGCGACCAGAGAGGTAGCCAGCTTCATCACCGAAGCGGGATTGAACGCATGGTCTGCATTATGCGCTGCGATGGTCTGTTTGCCATCCAGCGATTCAATCAAGATGCCTTGATTATCCAGAATTTCCCCGCGCGAACGAAGGGTTTCCTTGTAATCTTCCAAAGCTTGAAGCATTGGCGGCTGCGGCATCGACAACAACTGTTTTTGTGCAGGCGCATTTTGTTTGTCGTTGGCAAATTCAGCGGACTTTAGATCTTTCGATTGCGCTGTGCAGGCGAGTGTGCCGATAGCCAGCACAAAGATTGCTAGATAAGTCTGGAGTCTGGAGTCT
>JANMSG010000890.1:0-2706 GCA_031389065.1 Acidobacteriota bacterium
TCGTCGTCGTGCTT
This sequence comes from Acidobacteriota bacterium, assembly GCA_031389065.1. Classification (GTDB taxonomy): domain Bacteria; phylum Acidobacteriota; class Blastocatellia; order UBA7656; family UBA7656; genus JACQDB01. Next base: position 15 of record JANMSG010000890.1, read on the forward strand.
GCGCCTTGCGGCAAATTCAGCACGGTGGCAACGGCGCCAAGCGTGTCGGCGAATGCCATAATCGCGCCGCCGTGCATCACTTCGCCAACTGTGCAGAGGTTCGGGCGAACCTCTATAGCCGCTTTCACCAGGTCGTTGGTCGCTTCGAGAAAATGTATGCCGATTAGATCGGGGAACAATCCCTTCAAGCGTTCCTGTATCATTGCAATCACGTCCATAACATTTCTTCCTTTGTTACTCTTTTTTTGCCCCGTGGCAATTCGTATGTGGCAGTCTCATACGAATTGCCAAACGCTTACGCAACGGAAACGATGCGTGTCTCTTCTCTTGTCGCTTGGTGTTTTTGCATGAAGGAATCAATCAACTGCGCCAGTCGCTCGGGCTGATCTTCAGGAACAAAGGTCAGCGAATCTTCTATTGCTTCAAGCTGCGCGTTGGGAATGATGCGGCTCAATCTTTCGGCGTGCTCAAACTTGAAGAAGCGATCTTCCGTAGCCCAGGCAAGCAACACAGGCTTGTGAAAATCGGTCAATTTTTTTGCCGCTTCCTGCGTATATTTGGTCGAGATACCTTTGAGCATTTTGCCTAAATCGCGCCGGATTGAGCGACTGGAAATCACAGGTTTCAGATACGCATCCATTACCTCTTTTTCAATACGCCGCTTGCTTACCCAGCCAAAAGCGAGAGGCGAATGACGGACCACTTGAAAACGCATCATCTGCGAAAGCTCGAACAGAAAGCCCGGTACATAGGCTCCCCACTTCAAAGGCAAAAACATCTTCGGCGGAAAATTGTCAAAAGCATCGCAGTCGGTTAACACCAGACGCTCTATGCGTTCAGGATAGGTTGTCACGACAATTTGACAGAGCGCGCCACCCGTGTCGTTGCCAACCAGAGTCACGGAAGTCAAATCGAGCGCGGCAAGAAAATCTGCGATAATTTTTGCCAAGCCTGAAGGGCTTAAATCTGCGTCTGGATTCATAGCCGTTTCGTGCGCACCGAGCGGCAAATCCGGCACAATGCAGCGATAGCGCGAAGTGAGGAGCGGCGTCACCTTGCGCCACAACGCCCCATTGACCAGCGCGCCATGCACGAAAACGAGGGTCTCGCCTTGGCCAATGTCACGATAACGAATCGTTCCTTGCGAAAGCCGAACACTGCGAAATTGATTGCGGGAATCAGTTATCATCTCTCTTACCTCCATTTTAATTTCTGTCGCGTTCAGTCTGTCTTAATTTATGACTCGGGGCAATTACCTCTGAGGTAACATTTCACTTCACCCGCTTTCTGTTTGCTCAATTTAGTTTCATATTGCGCGGAAAGTTTTTCGGAGTTTTGTACGATACTGTTCCCTTATGAAATCGATTCCGTTGTTGCAAGTAACCCCCCTCGGAGAGAGATAAGGTGTGTCTTCCTTAACTTCGCTGGGCATTTTGTTCGGAGTTGGGAGTTAAGATTATTCTGTGTTATTGTAGTGGCTTAGGTTAGACACCCAAAGGGAGGGATGTTGATCTGTAAACAACGCCACGTCTACCAAAATGGCTCAACCGGGACAGCCAAATCATACGACATAATACATTGCTTGGAAGAATAACGTACATCATTCCAAGATGTTGCGAACCTAGGCAGTGCTTTGCCCAAGGGAACGCCGACAGGTTTGCCTCATGAATGAAAAGAGGAATAAATGAAAATGAATCTTTCGATACTGGGTTTGATTCTATGCCTATGCAGCATTTTGGCTCTACCCACGGCAACGGCAGTCAGTACGTCAAACCGATATTTCCATATCAGCCAGGGGATTTCTAAATCGTTTACGCATGTGGATCAGGCTCTTGACGTCACCGCAGATGGCAAAATTGGTGTCGCTGTCGCCTTTGGACTGATTACCTTCGATCTGGTCAAAGCCTCCCAGTTGCAGCACTTTGTTACTTCTCCACTGCCATCTTCATTGAAGATTGCCAACACCAATACTGGACCGAGGGTTGTTGCTCTAACGAGATCGGGACCAAGAACCGCCATGATCTTTGATCTAAGCCCGAGCGGACAATTGATCGAGCGAGCCAGAACCGTACTGGCAAACTCCCCAGTCTCTTTTTACTCTCCCTTGGCGGTCAGTTCTGCATCCCGCATCGGTTTTACAATTGTGCCTACCGATACTCCGCCCTACACAAACGATTTGATTTCTTTCAGCTTGGATGATGGGGCAATTCTTGACCGCCTGCCAGTTGGTTACACAGGTGAACAGCTTGGCCTGGCGGAGTGTAACAATCAGCTCACAGTAGTTTTCACTCGTGAACTTTCCAATCTGGTGGTTGTGGATGCGACGAATCCGCAAAACCTCGTTGAGCGAGGCAGTATCTCCTTGCCACCCATCACTGGATTTAGCGGCGTCTCACACGCTGACTATCTTTTCTCTGCCGATTGTCGCTATCTCTTTTTTCTCAGCCGATTCAACACCATCGCCACTGTTGACATGAGCAATCTAACTGTAGTTGATTTCATAAGCGGTGATTTTGCTTTTGGCAGGCTGAAGCTATTTGAGAAAGGTTCAGAGCGCCTGATTGCTGCTCAGTCCGCTGAATCCAGCACCAGCGTTAGCAGCAATGCTCTGGTTCTTTTTGATGCCAGCAACCCGCATGACCTTGTGCTGCTCAAACAGAAATCGATCATAAATGGTTTTTATGGATTCTAT
>JANMSG010000899.1:0-6533 GCA_031389065.1 Acidobacteriota bacterium
GCGAGCCACTCCCTTAGAGATGGGAATCCGTTCTTACCAATCGCTTCCTTCCCCCCTTGAGGCGCAAAGTTCAAGCGGGTCATTGTTTACCGGAACCGGCGAAGCAGACCCTAATCATCTGAGGCGAACCTTCACGCTGCGTCTGGGAAAACCCGATGACCCATCCGGCGCGCTGCTGATCAGCCATCAAGCGACAGGCGAGCCGCACAGCGAGTTGCTGCGACTCAGCGTAGAAACGGCGGCAAGCTTCGTTGCCCGTATGGCAACCGATGAACTTGAAGTCGAAACCATGCGGGTTCTGTCTTCGGCGTCAGCCAGTTGGAGGCTGCCCAGAGGCGTTGAGTGGAAGGCACGTGCCCTGGGCATTTTACATCGCCGTATGATGGCACGCGCAAGCTTCATTGATCGCGCCTTTCGCTCTGTTGAAGACGGCTTAATCGTGGCGGAAGTTGATGGGCGCATCTTCTTTGCCAACCCGCGCGCCGAGGAAATTTTCGGCGTCACAGAGCACACACTCGTCGGCAGCGATCTCTTTCGTCGAATCGCTGAAGATGAAGGCGACGCTGCGCAAAATGACCAGAGCCTGCTCAGACACAGGCGGCGTGAAACCCTTTTGCGCTTGATTGTCGAGAGGCTTCCCGTCGAACGAGAGATTATTCTTGGCGAGGCTCCCTTGCGCTATTATATGTTGCGGCTTTCGGCGGTTTGCGATGAAGAGGATGGTTCAGTGCTGGGCATTGTCGCTTCGCTCTCTGATATTTCAAAGCAGCGCGAATTGCAGCAGACCAAAAATGATGTAATGACGCTGGTGACGCACGAGTTGCGTACACCGTTGACGGCAATTCAGGGGATGAGTGAAGTGCTTTCGCAGTACGACGTGGATCACAAACAGCGACGCGAAATGCACCTGGCGATTAACGAAGAAGCCAAGCGCCTGGCGAGAATGATTAATGACTACCTGGACATTACGCGACTGGAATCGGGAGCGCGTCCGCTGCGGCTGGCTCCTTTGCGCCTCGCGCCAATCGTTGAGCGCGCTCTGCTGATGCTGGATCCACTGGCCGAGCTACGAAAGATGCGCATCGTCAGGCGCTTTGCACCGAACTTGCCGCCGTTGCTGATGGATGCGGACCTGCTCGCACAGGCGATCACCAATCTGGTTGGCAACGCCATCAAGTACAGTAAAGCGTCAAGCGAGATTATCGTCGAGTTACGCGCCGACAAAGATGCTTTCTGGATCGAAGTTGCCGATCAAGGGCACGGCATTCCGGCTGATTCACTGTCGCACGTCTTCGAGAAATTTTATCGCGTGCCGCGCCTCGAAGATGCAGACGTATCCGGCACGGGGCTCGGGCTCGCCTTTGTCCGCGAGATTGCCGAAAAGCATGGCGGGCGCGTACAGGTGGAGAGCGAAGAAGGCGTCGGTTCGGTCTTTGCCTTGCGCCTGCCGCTTTCCTTCAAAGGTGATTTCAAATGAATGGAGCTTGGAGAGCAGACATTGTTGTCCGCATGCGGTTGAAGTCAGGCGGACAACAATGTCTGCGCTGTGTCACACACAAATGCAAAATGGTATAGGGGTAAAGATGTCCGTTAAACCACATATCCTGGTTGCCGATGACGAGCCTTCGATCCGCTTGACACTAGAGGCTGGATTATCTGTCAAAGGCTTTCGTGTCACCTGTGTGCGAAGCGGACGCGAAGCTGTAGAGGCGGCGCGCAAGTCACCTTTCGATGCGGTGGTGAGCGACATCTATATGCCAAATGGTGACGGGCTGGAGGTGGTGCGCGAGCTCCGTCAGAAAGTCGGTCTTGAAATTCCCATCATCCTGATCACGGCGCAAGGCTCTGTCGAACTCGCCGTGCGAGCCGTTGAAGAGGGCGCCAATGATTTCATTGCCAAGCCCTTCGAGATTGCTGAACTGGCGGCTCTCTTGCGTCATCATCTGCGCGCCCAGCGAGAAGTTGCAAGCGAAGAGAGCCAGGATAGCCTGGTTGCGCTTGAAGATTTTTCGCGTTCGGGTTTAGTGGGACGCAGCCCTGCGATGGTCGCAGTTTACAAACGCATTGCCCAGGCTGCCCGAACCGAGGCGACGGCGCTGATTCTTGGCGAGTCTGGGACCGGCAAAGAACTGGTCGCGCGCAGTATTCATAATTTCAGCGCCCGCGCCCAAAAACCCTTTATCGCGGTCAATTGTTCCGGCTTAACCGATACCTTGCTGGAATCGGAGTTGTTCGGCCACATCAAAGGCGCCTTCACCGGCGCGACCTCCGACCGTGCAGGGCTCTTTGAGGCGGCCAACGGGGGGACGCTATTTTTAGATGAACTGGCTTCGACGAGCGCCGCTTTTCAAGCCAGTCTCCTGCGTGTGCTGCAGTCGAAAGAAATTCGCCGTGTCGGCTCGACAGAGGCGCGCTCTGTTCAGGTGCGCGTGATTGGCGCAAGTAACGCGCCTCTGCGTGAGCTTCTGGCAGCAGGAAGTTTCCGCTCCGACCTCTTTTATCGTTTAAGTGTTCTGACCATAGATTTGCCTCCTTTACGCGACCGCAGGAGCGACATAGAGTTACTTGGTCGTCACTTCCTAAGCCTGGCAGAAGCAGAGGTCGGTCGCCCTCTACGCCTGGCAAAAGAGACCGCCGCAGCGCTTTTGGCTTACCCCTTCCCAGGCAATGTGCGGGAGTTAGAAAACGCTTTGATCAGCGCCGCGGCTCTTTGCCCGAACGGTTTGATTACGCTTGACTGCTTGCCTCAACACATCGCTGCAACAAGCTCTAAGGCGCCTACTTTCGCAAACGAAGTCGAAGCAGCCTATGCGCTCATCGCTGACCAGCCAACGATGGAAGTATTACAGTCTCGTTATTTTCAGTATGTACTCGGCAAAGTCGAAGGCAATCGCCACCGCGCGGCGAAAGTGCTGGGGCTCAACCGGCGCACCGTTCAAAGGCTCATTGCCAGATACGGACTGAACGCAATGATGGGGCCAGATGGTGACGCGCAAGGGGAAGATAACGATAACCTTGACGATGCGAACGAAATTTAGAGCAAGCGAAATTTGAGAGCAGCAAATTATGAGTGCAGAGATTTCATCTATTGTCATTTTACGAACCGCACGGGCGACTCCTGTGGCGACGCTTTTCCTGCGTCTGTTGGTTCTCGGCCTGACGATACTTTTCCTGTCTGCGAACGCCTCAGGGCAGACGGTCGAGGTTCGCGTTGCCAGCGTCAGTGGGCGCGTCGTCGTATCAGGCAACGCGCGCCCTGCTTCCCTGCTACGGCTCGGCGAACTCTTAACAACGGGCGATGTCATAGACACGGCAGGCGGCGGGCGCGTTCGCCTGGAATTAACCGATGGCAGCGTCGTCATCGTGCAGCCGCAGACGCGAATTGTTTTACAGGATTACCATTCCGCGAGTTCTTTGCGAGAACTGTTAAAAGTCTTCGTTGGACGTGTGCGGATCAAAATTAACCGCTTCGGTTCGCAACCAAATCCCTATCGTGTCAACAGCCCTACGGCTTCGATTGCCGTACGCGGCACAGAGTTTGGTGTCGCGGTCTCCACGAGCGGCGATACGCAGGTGGTGGTTTACGAAGGACTGGTTGAGGTTTCCAGTCTGCTGGACCCGCAGCGCAGAGTGCTGGTCGAACCTGGACGGGGCGTCATCATACGGCCAAACGAGCCCATTCAATTCTTTGTGCCCGGACCGGGCAGTCAGATCGGCGAGCGCGAGGAACGCGAAGAACGCACTGGTGAGAGCAAGCAGACGGGTAGCGCCAGCGCCGTTCAAGGTAGTGTGAATGAATCGCTGCGGAGTGCGGCAGGAATTTATGAGCGCTACATTGACAGCATCGTAGACAGTGGGGAAACCCCTCTGTCGTCGCGTTTCGCCGCCTTCCCAGATTCACACGTTGACAGCCTGGAAAATCCATCTTATGCCACAGAGTTTACCAACACAGAAGGGCGCATCTTTATGCTGCCGTCTTTCGCGTCTGCCACGCAGAGCCAAGCCGGGCAGGCGCTTTTTGGGCTGAGCGATCTACGCCCGGTTGATTACAGTCTCGCGGCACAGGCGTCCTTCTTCAAACCTTTGCCAAAATATCGCGCTGTATTGGGTGGCAGTCTTGCCTTCTCACGCAACGCCATACAGTCTTTTACAATTGACGAGAATATAGATTTGCCGAGCCCTCCCTTTCTGCCTGAGACAACAGGTTCAAGGGCTAGTCTGGGCGCAACGACGAACAACTTTTTTGCGGCTTCTTTTGTCGCCGCTCGACGATTCGGCGCTGACGGGCGCACCAGCATAGGCGTCGGGCTGGACTTTTTATCACAGCGTGGTGCCCTGCTCAATCGCATCACTCAATTCGATAAAAACGGGCTGATGCAGGAGGAGAGAGTCGAGTCAGGCTCTTGTGTGCAGCGCACACGCTTTACTGCTGGCTTGACGCAAGATTTGGGGGCAGGGAGCAAACTCGGCATCTTTTATCGTTATGGGCATACGTCAGCCAGGAATCACAATCGTTTACGCACGCTCGATGGCATCGGGCTGCCGCTCGAACGCACGGGTGAGACAGGCAACTCGTCAGAGCTTGGAGTACGGCTTCGCGGCTCGCTGACGCGCCGTCTTTTCTATGGCCTCGAGGGCGGTGTGCTTTTCGGTAGAGGCGATGAAAATATCGAACGCGCGGTTGTCGTTGATGCCTACGAGCTTTCAAAAGGGACACGAGCGACTCTGGGCTTTGGCATAGGGTATGCGCTGCGTCCACGTACAGTCTTGAGCTTTGACGTGTCTGGCGGCTTGGCGCGCACACGTAGTCTGCGGCGCCAGGTTACGACGGGAAACCCGCTGGAAGATGAGCGAGAGAAGGTTCGTTTCCTCTCACTCCACGCCGCAGTCCAAGCCGATGTCTGGCGACGAATGTTCGTAAGCGGTTCGCTTCTCTCCGTCATACAATCGCGAGTGACAGGCTTCCAACCTCTTGCAAATCGTTTCGGAAAAGAGATCACACCCGATAATCTACTCCTATCCGTTGGGCGGAGCCGCGATCGCTTCACTGACTACTTTTCGAACTTTGGTGTTGGCTGGCGCTTCACCTCCAACTGCCTCGCCGAATATATTTTCTCTACGGATTTCGGTCGCACCTCTACGCGTCATACGTTCCTGCTGCGCTACACCTTTAACCGTGGAGGAAAATGAATGAGGTTTCCTTGCCTGCGCACTTTCATCCTCTCAAAAGCTTTTTTCCTTGCCCGAACTCTTTCTTATCTCTCAAATACCCTTTAGAATTTTTCCTGCGGACTTGGGTGTAACTCTCAAGCAATATTGGGCGTATTGGAATTTGTAGATTTGCTTTGTCAATCCAGCATATATAATAATTTACGAGTAAGGATTGGCAGCAGAAAAAGCGATTATTGCAATGAAAAACTCTATTCATAATTTATTTCAGCACCAACTCATCAAATCTTGTTCTCTTCTTTTTGTGTTTGCGCTTCTTGTCGTTTCTACAAACGCCTGCAAAAGCGGTTATCCTGTTTCAGCAAAACAAGGCGGTAACTCGCCTTCTGCGAAAGATGTAAAACTGTTACGCGTGGAAGAACGGACGATGGAAAATGTCATTTCAGTGACCGGTACGCTTGCAGCTTACGAAGAATCGGTTATCAGTTCAAAGCTAGCCGGTCGCATTACATCAATTGCCGTTGATTTAGGGAGTTTTGTTCGTAAAGGTCAAGTGATTGCGCAACTCGAACCGCGAGACGCGCAGCTTCGCTTGCAACAGGCCGAAGCCGCTTTGGCGCAAGCCCGCGCCCGTCTAGGACTTGACCCGACCTCTTCGAGTGAAAAAATCGTCCTTGAAAATACCGGAGCCGTAAGACAGGCGCGCGCCGTGTTGGATGAAGCGAAGGCCAACCGCGAACGTATGGCGGCACTTTTACAACAAGGCGTGATTGCCAAAGCGCAGATGGATCAGGCAGAGGCGGCTTATAAAGTTGCTCTCAGTCAGTATCAAGATGCCGAAGAGGAGATTCGCAATCGTCAAGCCATACTTTTGCAACGCAAGTCGGAAGTTGATATTGCGCGGCAACAAATCAGTGATACGGCAATCAAGGCTTCATTTGATGGAGTGGTGCAGGTGAAGACAGCCAATCTTGGCGAGTATGTCTCATCGGGAACGCCGATTGTAACCGTCGTCAAGATAGACCCTTTAAGACTGCGCGCAGAGGTTCCGGAGCGCGAATCCTCTCGCGTGCGTTCCGGTCAGCAGGTGCGCGTCACCGCCGAAGGCGATACTAGGATTTACATAGGAATCATCAAACGCATCAGCCCGGCAATCACTGCACAAAATCGCGTCCTTGTCATCGAAGCGGAAGTGCGCAACAGCGGACAATTGAAACCTGGCGCCTTTGCCAAAGCCGACATCGTCGTTGACACCAACAGTCTGACCGTCGCGGTTCCGGCAAACGCCATTGTTTCCTTTGCAGGCATTGATAAAGTCATCACCGTGCAAGAAGGCAAAGCGGTAGAAAAGCCTGTCACTATGG
>JANMSG010000798.1:0-10535 GCA_031389065.1 Acidobacteriota bacterium
ATGAAATTCCTACCTGTTGAGTGCTTCAGTCGTCCTACGTTTCCTGCCGTCATTAACAGCTTCCAGCTCGTCGGGTTCAATGCGTGTGAATTGCATAATCTTCTCTTATTGAGATTTAATTCGCCAGCGCCGCCTAACGCCAGGTTCAGCGAGCCGCGCACGCACCCTGGTTTCATGAAAAAGACTCGTGCGTGCGGCTCTGCTGCAACCGTTAGTTTGGTGCGGTTTACAAAATAACCAGAATCGCGTTCTTGCTCTTGGCAATCTGAGTTGCTTCTCGCAAAGAATTCAACCCGTCCTGCAAATACTCTTTGAGGAACTCCTGGCTTGATTTGGAGTTGTCCACACCAGGTAACGTCGTTCGGCTCCAATAATCTTCGAGTTGATCCAGTTCAGCTTCAAGGGCCGGTAGCTGCGAAGAGTTGAGTCGTAGCTCTTCGTTTGGAAGTGAGCTTATCAGCGGTAACCCTAATTCGTGTCCCACTTTCGCCCAATATTCACCGACCTTACCTTCTGACCCGAGGGGACGCGAATAGAGTTCTGCTGCCCTCTGCTGATCCAACAACCGGTGGAGTTCTTCATTGCTTTGCGGCTCTTGGTCGAGCAGCCCAATGTCTTCTTGTCGATAGATGCTGATGTTATAACCCATATGCTTTCCCAAGCAGTGAGTACCGAACATAGGGTTGACCGAGCGCGTATTGATGCGCACTCACTCTAAAGTAGGCTGCATCATAACAACAGATGGATTGCGCGCTGATCAAACGAGAGGTTTAAGCTGCCTCTTGCTCAGCCTTACTTTGTCAATAGATTCCGTTACACCTTGACACCAAGCGCTCTCTTTACCTCATCAAGAAACTTCGGCACCTTGAGGCGCGGGTCTCCTTCTCCGAGAGTCTCTATCGGGAGATACCCCCTGTATCCAGCCTCTTCAACGATACGAATGATTCGCCTGAGGTCTGTATGCACTTCTTTGCCGTTGATGAACATCTTTTCCTTAATCTGCCAGGTTGCGGCGTAAGGGGCAACTTTTGCGATCTCTGCATACGGGTCGCCAGTTCGAAAACTCCCTATATCAAGGTTTACAGCCAACCATTCCGAGTTCACCAGACGCAAGATACGCAACACCTGTTCGGCGGTCTGGATAAAGTCCGCGTGATTTTGCAGCACGATCATCACGCCGTGCTTTGCAGCATAGTCTGTGCATTCACGGAGCGCCTCGACCACCCACCCCTGGACCTCCTCCTCGCGATGTCCCTGAGGCACTCCTTTGCCTGCAAACACGCGCAACACAGGAGCCCCTAAGCGAACCGTAAATCCCACCCATTTCTTTACCAAATCCACGTCTGCCTTGCGGCGCTCCGGTTGCGGCAAAGTGAAGTCATTGCGCACCCCTGTCCCACTGATATCGAGCCCCAGTTGAAAGGCTTTGCGCTTGATATGATAGACGTATGTGTCGTTTGGCAGCTCGGGATAATTCGGGAAGTAATAAGCCGTCGGGTCTACCGCATCAAACCCCAGGTTGGCGCAGAATTCCAATACCTGGTCGAGTGTCATCTGCCCGTTGCGAAGCGGGATGTTGAAAGAATACAAATTACAACTGAGCTTAATGCGCCCTTTCTGCCCGGGAGCTGAACGCGCGATGGCTTTGCCTTCAAGTGCGAGCCCTGCTGCCGTAGCGAGTGGGAGTGTAGCTGTGGCTTTCAAAAAGGCTCTTCGGTTGATCTTACCTTTATTCATGATGTGCCTCTCGCAACCCTGCTGAATCCTTTGAGCATTCAATCAGGTAATGTTGTAAATCAATTGCTTATTGAACGAGCCGTTGAATCGCTTTTGCTTATTTTAAACTGGCGCGCCCTTCGCGCCCTTGACTACGCAAACAGCGACTGTTGATTCGCCAGGAAAGCAATCAGAATGAAGATGATAAGCTTGCCTGCCCGGTGTCTGGCGCAGCCTGGTTTCAGCCTTTTGATGAACTCTGTTTTCGTTCCTCTATTGAAATCTGTAGAAAAAATCTGTTACCAGTCAGCCTTATGAGTGGAAAGCCAGGAACGAACGACCCAATGCAATACAGAATTATATTGATTCTTTCTACTGCTAAAGTTGTTGATGGAATCGTTCGTTATGTCTCCACGCGGGAGCAATTCTAGCATGATGAATTGTCATTGCAACTGCTGAGCGCGCCTGTAACATCAGGTTCAGCGGGCGCTGGCATAGTAGCGTGTTGCTAATTTCCTGGGAAGATTATGAAGACAACATACAGGAAACAAGGAATTTGCACTTTCTTAATATAAGAACGGTAAATTTTGAGTTAAATATTTAGCGTAACAAGGAAACAGCTATGCCAGTTAAAGTATTAGTGGTTGAAGATGACAAGGACTCGCGTGACTTTCTCGCCCAGTTTCTCAAATTATCAGGGTACGTCGTAACGACTGCCAACGACGGGCTAGAAGGCATTGAGAGGGTTAAAGCAGACTGCCCTGACATCATCATTTCGGACATCTGTATGCCCAACTTAGACGGCATCGAGATGGTAAAACAGCTACGAGAGACGACTGAATTTAGAGCTGTTCCGGTTATTATGGTGACTGCATTGAGTAGTGACACCCTGCTTAACAGCGTCAATGCCGGAGCCAATGAAGCCATGCGCAAACCCATTAATCCAGACACACTATTGAAAAATATGAAGGAATGGTTGGGAAAGCCAAAAATGGTTAATTGAGAAGTTGCTCAATCGCTTTTTCTACATGATCTGGCGACAAGGGTTTCACAAGATACGTTGTTGCGCCTGCTTCCATTGCTTCTTCTATACGCTTTGGAATCGCATCACCAGAATAGAAAATAATTGGTATGTTGATGTCCGACTCTCTGATTTGTCTGCACAGGTCTATGCCTGACCCATCGGGGAGGTAAGAATCCAGAAGGATGACATCGAAGGTGCCGGATAAAGCTTTGGTCACGGCATCAGCAAACGTATGCGCCAAAATCAGTTCATACTTTCGCAAGAAAAAAGAGAGCATTTCGCAGGTATCTTCATCATCATCCACACAGAGAATTCTCCGGCTTGGGTTTTCCATAATCTCGGCTAAATATCCTGTTCAAATTCGTGTGTAAAACTTGGTTCGTTGACAATCGAGTATAGACAGTAAAAATATAAAAGCAAGTGAAACCAGTTAGCAGTTACGCAGTTGAAAGCCACCACGACTGCAAACACCTGCGTAGCGAGTCAGAGCTGTCCGTAAGTCGTTGAAGTCGAGTTCAATTGCGTAACTCCTAACGAAAATAAAGCGATCTCAGAAGCGCGCTAGATATTAAACGCTCTTACGAGGAACGCCGCCATCTGCGCGCGCGTCACGGTCTGCGTGGGGCAGTAATTGCCTCCGCCACACCCTTGCGTGATGCCTAAGACAGCCATACGATCTATGAAGTTATAGAAAATATTGGTCGGCGCAACATCCGCAAATCTCTGCGTCGCAGGCTGTGGTGGATTGAATTCACCTAAGGCACGGATGATAAAGGCTGCCATCTGCTCGCGCAGCACTCCCTGGGTTGGGCAGTAATTGCTGCCTCCGCAGCCAAGAGTAATCTGCCTTGCGGCCAAGTCTTCAACGAATGAGTAAAATGGATTCTGGGATGGCACATCCAAAAATCTCTGCGTCGCAGGCGTCGGAGGATTGAAATCACCGAGCGCGCGACTGATGAAGGCCGCCATCTGCTCGCGCGTTACGGGAGCGTCCGGACAGAAGTTGCCTGCGCTACAACCGAGCGTGATCCCACGAGCCGAGAGCTTGCCGATTTCTGTGTAGAATGGATGACCGATGGGCACATCGTTAAACTGTAAGCCTTGATATACGGCGAAGCTCTGGCCGCCAATCGTGATATTCCCTATGCGATTGGTTGTGCCCGAATTTGCGGTGACCGTGTACGAGACTGTGCCATTGCCTGTTTGATTGCCGCCTGCGGTGATGGTAATCCAATTATCATTGCTGGTTGCTGTCCAACCATACCCAGTTGTTGCAGACACATCCACAGTGCGCGCACCGCCGTTGCCTGGCAAAGACTGGCTCATTGAAGAAAGCCCAACGGACGGGTTGGCAATGGCGTAGGTTCTGATGATGCGTGATAGGTGTCCCGCCTGGTCTTGAATCTGAAGCGTAGCGGTAACACTTCCGGAAGCGAGGTTGAGCCTTGCCGGCAGGCTCACAAAAACCGTTCCGCCGTTGGTGATCGTCAGGCTGGATGCGAGGTTTGTCCCCGCCGGTATGCTGCCCACAGCGCGATTCAGGGTGAGTGATAAGGTTGGCGCATTGATGCCGCTTTCCAGATCATAAGCCCCGACGACGAAGCGCGTGATGGTACCATCAGCCGCCGCTTGCAAAACCGTTGGAACCAGCGCCAGCGTAGGCCTCAAATCATCTTCAAAGAAGTCTGCGAAACTCTCTCCAGCTTGTCCTTCAATGATGTTTGCCAACTCAATTGGCGCACCCGTGTCTATCCACCTTGCAAACTTCATGCGCTCATCCCAGCTTAGCGACAATCCGGAAGACGGCGGCGGCATCTGCTGCCCTGTAAAGTTGAGGTCGCAGTTTTCATAGCTTACCCCTGGCGGAATCGTCGCAGGATCGCCCGCTACACTTTCTGTCGGACGATCAGCGTTGCTTCGACCATCGAGGCGCCTGCCAAAGACCTTCCACGCCAGTAAACTCTGTCGCGACTGCCCAGCGCGTATGTATCTGGTCACCTGCGGCCAGTACCAGTAGCCGCCAGGCGTAATGGCGCGCGCCGTTGGGTTGGTGCCCGTACGTGGTCTGGCAAGAAGCGAATAGGTCGCAGGATAAATGCCATCCACAAGCCGATCATCTGCGTCCAGGTCTAGCCCTGCCGCAGGCGTTTGACCATTGCGCGAGGTATGGCAGGAAGCGCACTTGGCTTGCAGAATTGGGCGAATGTCGCGCAGGTATTCGACCGCTACCGAGTTGGACTGGACGACATTGACGCCAGGCGTTTGCGTCCCATTGACATCGAGCAAAGGCGTCGTTTGCGCCAGATCATAGACAAAGTAGTTGCTGCTGTTTGCCGCCGTCGTTTGAAAGTCGAGCGAGGGGCGACTATGCGCGTGACAGCCGCCACAATCATAACGCTTTTCGCCAGGTCTGACTTGATGCCAGGTTTGAGACGAATTCAAAACCAGACCGTTGCGGTCGAGGGTCTGAAACGTAAAAGGAACATCAGCCGGTACTTTAGCGAGAAATGACGTATCAACATTGCCTTGGGCGTCTATGACGCCTTCTTTGCGCACCGGAATCTCGCCGAGAATTCGCATACGCTCAGAGAAGTGTGAATCAAAACCGCGCCCGTTGTTCGGATACGTTCTATCAGTTACCGGTTGGAGCGCGAGAATCCGTAAAGCATAGATGTCCGTGTCGCTATAGAGGCCCGCATCAGCCCCTTGGAAGACCCAATTTCTATCACCGAAATTCTCATGTCTGTAGAACCTGTCGGCGCGAAACGGGCGGGTGTCGCGCGAGATCAAAGAAGAGTTGCCGATCAAGGCGAGCGGAGTTGCTTGACCGAGCCGCGCATCTAGGCTGCCGTCAATCGGAAGTTCTGGCAACGCCGTTGGCGTCGAGACGCCATACATTCGTTGATATGGAACAACCGCGCGCGGCCACTGCTCGTTGTAATTCGGGTCATTTTTTACGAGCACAAGGTCATTGGGATTATTCAATATCGCATCGCCACGCATACGGTAGATGCCGCCATCGTAGTAAGGCGCGGTCAAGCCTTCGCTAACATATGAGCCATTGTGGTTTGCTGCACCTCGCGTGTAGACCACCAGCATTTCATTGGCAGGCGCGGCTGTCGGGTGCGTAAATTTGCCGACTCTCGAATTATTGCCGCCGGGACAAGGGACGGCTGGATATGGCAGATCACCGATTTGACAAGGCGATGGAAGGTCCTCGGCGTTTGTAAACGGTGTGATACGCGTGTAGCCAACGCGCTGCATAGGGATCTGATCGGGCGGATCGGTGTCTGCCGGGATCGGTTGAAAGAGCGGTGCGCCCGGCGTGCCTGCGATAGGAAAGCGATACAACTCACCAAAGCCGTTGTTATTGAGGTTATAGTAGCGGCAGACGACGATCGAGCCATCTGAAATCTGCGTCATGAAGTGATGCGCGAAGGGCCCGTCACCAAAACCTGAGAACGGTTCAAAGCTCGTGCCATCGGGTCGAACAGCCCAGAGCGTAAAAACGCGGTCGTCTCTGGTTCCCTGATTCTCCCATGATGTGAAGACCACGCGGCCGTCTTTCAGGACGAAGGGATGCATAGCCGAAGCGACGTTGAGCGCGCCAATTGAATGAGCGTTCTTGCCGTCGCCATCCATCACCCACAGTTGCATGGCGCGCTGGCCGCCGTTGGTCATCTTGTTCGGTATCAAGTTGTCGCGCGTCGTTGTGAAGACGAGGCGGCCGTCCGGCAGGAAGCAGGGTCCCGTGTTAAACACTCCTACATTCGGGCAATTGGTAAAAGGCGTCAAGCAATCGAAGTTTGCGCCGTTGCCTGTATTCGGCGTGAACTCTTGAAAGGTCAGCCGTGTGACAATGCGCGTCACCAGGTCTATGCGATAAATGTCGGCTCCTGAATATGACAGGGCGTGCCCGTTGTTTAAGCCGCGCTGGGTGTTCAGATTATTGGCACAGACGTTAGGATAATAGGCAAAGACCACCGAGCGAGCGTCGTAAGAGACCTGCGGGTCTACAACTGCGCCACAGGCTCCTGATTCAAAGAGGACTTCTTCAGTTCCGTTCGCATGAAGCAGCATCAGGTCTGCGTCAGGCTCAGGCATAAGCGGAGTGATAGCATCTGGCCAGAAGCTGTTGACCGTGTCTCCCTGGCGAGGCGCTCGGACATATACGATGTCGTAATCAAGCGGCGGAAGCGTCTGGGCGGCGACCCTGCCAGATAACAGAAACGGTTCTGAAATGAAAAAACCGAACGAAACAATATAAACGATTACGGCAATGGCAAGTACTCTTCGCCTCATAGGAACCCTCTTTCGCGCAAGCGATTGATAAGCTACAACCATGGTGAGAATGGCTGGAATCAACAAGTGGGGCTGATTGGCGAAAGACTACTCTTAATCGCGGTGCGGAGCAATAGTATTTATCGCTGATTCAGGCTCTGTGAAGGCAATGATCCAATCAGAGAATCAGGTATTTCTGATATTTTCCTCTACCGATATAGGCAGGGTAAATTCAAGGCAGACCGTTTTACGCCGAGTTGAGCAGGGCGCATTTAGTAACCATCTGAAATTTGCTCGCCGCGCTCCCCTGCATGCGCTTATTAGGCGCGGCCCTCGAATCTGAATCTTTATAGCTTTAGCCCTTGTTTCTCAACTACTGCTTTGAGCTTTGATCCGTCACTCAACACCGTCCGGTATATCCACTTGTAGAACCGTTTCGATGATTCCTCTATAATCTGTTTTGCCTTCTCACTTCCTACCAATTCCTTCATCCCTTCATATTCGAAGTAGCACACGATCAGGTGCAAATAGGTTGAATATTTATCCCTTGCCCCTTCCGGCGGGCCGCTCGGCGCATCGGGATAGATAATTTTCAGTTCTTCAATCGCCTTGTCTCTTTGTTTTGGATTTGCTTCTTCAAACCAATGGAGCTGTTCATGAATGAATGTAGAGAGTGTGGCCAGATCATTGTCTAGCTGATTCGTGTTCAGAGTTAAGACAGGGTGGCTATGTGGAATACGTGTTTGCTCATCAATGAGTATGTTCTTGGTAAAAATCCATTTTGAAAGATTATACTGCTTGAGCAGTTTCTCTAACTGGTTCTTCTTTTGCTGCTCCTTCTCAGTATTGCCTTTCAGCGAGATCTGTAAATTTTGTTGGGCGAGGCCCAAGCAGGTTGATAAGAGAACCACTAAGGTTGCAATGAGAACCCTCTTCATTTTTTTCTTTCCTCCAGTGAAGCACTCTCAATCTCAATAACGAAATATGCCTTTTCGAAGCACCTAAAGCCAAGTTGAATGAGGCGCGAGGTCGCGGCGTGAAACTGGCTTTGGTAGCCGGTTTCGTGTCACAGCGTGTTCATCTGCCTGACGCAGCGGGTAAGCCACAGCAAAATCGCTCGACTCTTATGTCGTCATCTTCAAGTGCTAGATACGCGGCTTTCTGTGCAGGCTCTCGTCAAGCTGCCCAGACACGTTTGAAGAGTTCAGGGTAATCAACAACCAAGCCATCAGAATCAACCGATAGATCAGCAGTAAATCCCTGAAATAAACCTTCATCTTCATATTTGTATAAACCGCCATCTGATCGAAGCTCTACACAAGTATAGCGCTGACGAGACGGCATCACTGTCATTTCAGGGACGGCAATAAAAGCCGCAACCAAATCAGCAGATTCACCTGGCTTTAAGCGCGTTCGACGTATCGCCAGCGTATTTGTAAAGGGGGTAGCAGAAATATCTACTTCAAGACAACCATTCAAGGATAAAACGGGATTGCCCGAACCATCCGTCCAATGTCCCTTTCCATCGGCGTTCAACTTGATGTTTTGACCAGCACCATGCAACAACTTTATCTCCACATCCCGCACTCTCCACTCTGCATCACAGCGAATTTTGTAATGAACGCGAAATGACTGGTTCTCGCTAACTCCGAGAATCAGTCCGTCGGCTAAAACCTGTCCATCATCTACGGTCAAGCGAAGATGTTCTATTCCCGGCTCATCCAGAAGAGACCACATTATATTTCTTTCCATATACAAGCTCCTAACCTTGGCGGCCGAATCGCTTAAGCCTCATCCGTAGCGAGCGTGAGCGAGATATCACGGTCCGCACCACGGCAGGCTGATGTCAGCGCGGCGTTGGAATTTCTTGCTAATCTTTTCCGGCAACTCGCTTGCGTTCTGATGGAAGGTGCTCTTCCAGGTTCTGTGTGGTGTGTTCACTTACGCTTGAGAATGATTCGGGTAACCATCTGTTTGATGAAGGCTCAGGCAAACTTGTTCCCGTAGATTGCTCAAGCCCTGCTGTCGTCGTCGTCACCTGCCCGCTTCTGCGCTGTGAAAGCAATCGAAAGGGAGTCGAAATCAGCAGAATCAGGAACCGTAAAGGAAGGATGTTCCACATGAGACTGAAAAGAATCATATCTACAAACGACGTGACCACACCCTGCCCCAATATCTTCCAGGAATTGCTCACCTGGCGGTCATTGAGTTTGGCGGGTGCATCCTTGAAGACGTGCTCAGAATATCTGGCGATTAACTGATCGAGTGCGGCATCGGTTTTGGTAAAGAAATCGTCTCTTGTTCCGGTTAGGGCTTGCGATACAGCTTCTAAGTTCGTGCCACAGGAAGCACAGAATTTTCTTTCGCGCGAGTTATCTCTTCCGCAATTTGGGCAGAACATATCTGCATCTCCTTATGATGTCCTGAACTACTCTCAAATGGAGAGTACGTCAAATGGGTTTCAGAGTTCGGGAATGGTTTATGGTAGTGAATTGTTTACCACCCAGTTGCGTGCGCGCCTGCGTGCGCCTGGTAGATCTCGCCTACAGCCTTCTTTGCAGGTATAGCTTCCAGAATGATCTTTTCCACCAGTTCCCACACCGCCGGATCTAGATCCATCTTCGTGTGCGCCACGCGAAATAGTTTCTTCATCCACGAGACCTCCGAAATCTCTATCTGCTTCTGGCGATAATCAAACTCGTAGTTTCCGATGATCGTTGTTCTGCTCAGGTCTTCAGGACGGATCTCCGGCTCACCTTTAATGATCAATCCGTTCCTTTGAAAAAGATTTGCAGCGCGGGCCACATTCGACGGGATCATCTTATCGCCGCGGCCTACGCTGTCTACCTGGACGGTTAACAGGACCGGCACATCCATCTTCTCCAGTTGTCGCGCCAGTTTCACGACGGCCGCCCCGCCGAAGCTTTGTCCATAGATGATTACACGGGCGGAGGCGCGTTCCCGCTCATCCAATCGGCCATCCTGGTTGCGGTCCAAAGCATTGCGGATCAGTTCAATTGCCAGTCGCCGTCGCTTATTTTCGAGGGTCTCGATGTGGACATTTGCAAGGTTCATGGTGCGCAACTTCAGTGCCAACTTACGCACACCCTGCTTGTGATTATCCCAGGATTCGCGCCCACCCAGGATGCCGATGACGAGCACGTGGCTCTCGCTGAGAGGCGTCTTTGTGGTGAAGTCATGATAGCGCTGCGCGTGAACGATCAGGCAGCTGGCTGAAAAGATAAGGCAGAGCATCGAAGCCCTGAGTAAAAGTGAATTTGAATTTCGGTGCATCTCTCTATCTTGTAAATTGATTCTCGATGGATTTGAAATTTACCTCTACCATCACCATTCAACCATAATCTAACGCGCCACACCCACTCGATCCAGGCAACCCGCAATTTTGGATGAGGTACTGTTTTTGGCTGTTTGCTTAGGAACGTGTAAAAAATAAGTTGTAACAAGTTCCTTTTGAATGTCGCGTAGCGACAAGTTGAGTGTAGCCGTGGGGTTT
>JANMSG010000921.1:0-20489 GCA_031389065.1 Acidobacteriota bacterium
AAAGCTTGGTATCTTAGTAAGCGACAAGAAATCATTGAAAATAGGCGTGAGTGGCGTAAGCGAACGGGCGCAGATCGTCGTCAATCATATGGACTGAGTGTAGAAGAATTCATCGCCATGATTGTCGCTCAAAATGGGCGTTGAATTCTTCTACACTAAGTCCATATGATTGACGACGATCTGCGCCCGTTCGCTTACGCCACTCACGCCTATTTTCAATGATTTCTTGTCGCTTACTAAGATACCAAGCTTTCGCTTGTCGACTACGACAAAGCTTGCAAGCAGGATGTCGGCCCTGCGCTCCCTTCTTATGAAGACTGAAGGCGCCAAGAGGTTTGGTTTCGCAGCAGATATTACAAATCTTCATATCCATTCTGCCAACCCTCCACAACTTCACGCTTACTTCGCCTGGTCGTTTCAAAACCATATCCTTACCCTGAGGATACCTCTTGGTAAGCTTTCAAGCCGTTTTTATTCGCGAAGCAAGTACAGCAGTATAAGTGATCGCCGCGCCCCTTTTCAAGGCATCACTGAGGCAAAAAAATAACTGAAGGATTAATCGGGAGAATAACCCTTCAGTATATTCTGCGTCCCTCTACTGGTTGTGTCCCTCAACCGGTAAAGAAGAGGAGGTTATTTGACAGCCACAATCCAAATTCCCTCATGGTTGCCGAGTTAGGTCGGACTATATCAAACACCACTTTCAATTTGAACTACCTTGCTTTATAAAGACAAGAAAAGTATTGCCTGTTTTCATAGCCGAACTTTGGTTTTCATCTCTTCTTGCGCTTCTTCTCGAAGGCTTTTTGAGGGCTTTTCTTAGCCTTTTCCTCAAAAGCTTTTTGTGGATATATCTTCGCCTTTTTCTCGAAAGATTTTTTGCCTGTTTCTACCAGCGAAAAATCTATCAAATGTTGATCGCGATCAACTTTTACGACCGCTACGCGCACGATGCCGCCAAGCTGAATTTTGCGTCCGCTGCGCTTCTCTGCCAGGTAATGTTTCCGCTCATTGTATTGGTAAACGCCATCTATCAAGGTCGAAATGTGAACCAGTCCTTCAATAAAAAACTCGTTCAATTCAACATAAAAGCCGAAATCCTTGACCGAAGTAACCACGCCTTCAAATTCTTCGCCGATGTGTTCAGCCATAAAATCGGCTTTGCGCCAAGCCATCAACTCGCGTTCGGCATCGTCTGCCACGCGTTCGCGAAGGCTGGATTGTTCAGCGATGGCATCGAGTTCGCGGCGAATTTCAATCTCGCGTTCTTCATCAAACACCGACGCCGTCACTTTTTTCAACGCGTACTTCTGCCCTAAATCTATAGTTTGCCATTCGTCTTCGCCGCGTTTGCCCTGCTCTAACACTTCGCGCAACAGGCGATGCACAAGCAAATCCGGGTAGCGGCGAATCGGCGAAGTGAAATGAGTGTAGGTCTTCATCGCAAGCCCGAAATGCCCTGTGTTCTTCGGGCTATATTTGGCGCGTTGCATCGAACGCAGCATCAAGTAAGAGATCATGCGTTCTTCCGGTTTTCCTTCGACTTCGCGCACCAGATGTTGAAAACCTTTTTGCGGCACAGGTCCGTTCATAGAAAAGTTATGCCCCAATGATGAAGCAATTTCCGAGAATTCTTCGACCTTCAAAGGATTGGGCTCGTCGTGTATGCGATAAACGCCTGGCACGTTCAACTTCTCGAGATGCGTGGCGACCGTCTCATTGGCAAGCAACATGAATTCTTCAATCAAGCGATGTGCGATGTTGCGTTCAGAGCGAATGATGCCGCCGATCTGCCCCTCATCGTTAAAGAGTATCTCTGCTTCCGGCAAATCGAAATCAATCGCACCGCGTTCTTCGCGTCGTTTAATCAACACCAGCGCAAGTTGATGCATGCGCAAAATCATCTCTTTGATGTGCGCATAGCTTTGCGCAGTTTCGCCTTCAGGATTGGTGATAATTTCATTGACAGCCGTGTAGGTCATACGCTCGCGGCTATGAATGATGGAAGGCGCAAGTCTGTAATCAACAACTCGCCCTTTGTTATCAAGCTCCATAATCGCAGACATGGTTAAACGGTCAACTTGTGGTTTGAGCGAGCAGATTTCATTCGACAACGCTTCCGGCAACATAGGAATGGCACGTTCAGGAAAATAGACAGAGGTGCCGCGACTCAAGGCTTCTTCATCAAGCGCGCTTCCTTCGCGCACGAAATGGCTGACGTCTGCGATGTGAACGCCTAAGCGCATTCGCCCATTCGGCAACACCTCTAGCGACACCGCATCATCGAAATCACGCGCCGTCTCTCCGTCAATGGTTATGGTCTGCCACTGGCGCAAATCTTCACGTCGGCTGATCTCTTCTTCGCTAATCGAGCCAGAAATCGCTTCGGCTTGGCGAATCACCGCATCAGGAAAAATGTAAGGCAAACCATGTTTTCGGATGATAATTTCGATGTCCATGCCTTGCGCGTGTTCATCACCGAGAACTTCAGTGACGCGACCGCTCGGAAGGTATCTTGCAGAAGGCGGGCGGGTGATTTCCACGTTAACGATGTCGCCCTGACTAGCGCCAAGCGTGTCCGCGGGTTCGATAACGATGTCGAAAAACAAGCGCTTAT
Organism: Acidobacteriota bacterium; assembly: GCA_031389065.1. Classification (GTDB taxonomy): domain Bacteria; phylum Acidobacteriota; class Blastocatellia; order UBA7656; family UBA7656; genus JACQDB01. The sequence continues at coordinate 2,618 of JANMSG010000921.1, forward strand.
CAATCGGCGAAACGATGATGTTTTGGCTGGTCTTATAAAATCTTCCGACAACGGTTTTGTTGGCTCTCTGCAAAACCAATTCAATGCACCCTTCGCGCCCACGCGCATCTTGCCCTTTCAAGCGCACAACAACCTTGTCGCCCTGCATAGCCGTGCCCATATCTCTTTCGCGTATGAAAAAATCGCCGCGTATTTTTTCCTGTTCGTCATCCGGCACGACGAAAGCAAAGCCTGTGCGCGTACAACGCAGTGTGCCAATGACCAGCGCGTTGGTTTGCGTGCGCCAGTAACATCCGCCTCTGGAGGCGGCGAGTCCCGCACGCTCGAATTTTTTGAGAAGTTCGCGCAGTTGGATATTTTGTGATTCAGCCAGAGCCAGAGCTTTTGCCAAAGTATCAGGGTCTATGCTGCGCTCACGCGATTTCGACAGCGATTGAAGAATTTTTTGCGGTGCTAAATTTGTATTAATCAAAATGTTTTTGTTTTTTACTCCATTAAATTTTGCTGCTTTGTTCAAAGCTTTCTCGCTATAATGCGAAGACCAGCCCTGTTAAAGCCTCATATTGATTGTGAGGTCAACGACAGCCAGATTCAAATCAAATCAAAGGAATCTTCATGAAAAGCTTTGTCAGCATTCTGTTTGCGGCACTATTTTTTACCGTTACCGTTTTCTCTCAAGGAAAAAAATCTGCGCTTAAGGCAGTAGTCGAAGCCGAGCGGTCGTTTGCCAAAACCTCTGTTGAAAAAGGCATACGCGATTCTTTTATAGAATTTTTCGCCGAAGACGGCATCAATTTTCAACCGCATCCGACAAAGACCAGAGAAGCTTTCAGCAAACGACCGGCGAATCGTTCACCGGTCATTTTGAATTGGCATCCCATCACCGCAGACGTTTCGCGAGCCGGCGATCTAGGCTACACCACAGGCCCTTACACGTTGACGGATACGCAATCAAACAAGCCTGTGCAGCAAGGGTATTATTTCTCGCTCTGGAAAAAGCAGGCGGACGGCAGTTGGAAAGTGGTTCTTGATTGCGGCATTGAAACCAACAAACCCGCTACGGAAACTGTTTTCAAAGCGGCGCGACCGATGAAAAGTAAAGTCTTTAAGGCGAAACTCGGTCTCGAAATTGTGCGCCAGGAATTGCTGAAAGTTGACCGGCAATTTGCCGCTCTTGCAAACCAAGTTGGCGTCGGCAAAGCCTATTTTTCATTCATCACAGGAGACGTGCGCATTCACAGAAACGGCCGCTTGCCAATCCTCGGCGCAAAGGCTTTTCGCTCCTTGCTGGCTGAAAAGATGTATTCGATGAGGAGCGACCCTATCGAGGCAGATGTAGCCGCGTCGGACGATTTCGGCTATAGCTACGGCAGTTATGAATTAAAATACGAAGGTTCGCAGGAGACCGAGAAAGGTTACTATGTGCGCACCTGGAAACGTGACGCGCAAGGCAACTGGAAAATCGTTCTGGAGACCACGACGCTGTTGCCGAAAGCGGAAAAATAGAGACATCCGACGAAGATAATTTTTTTGGTAGTGATGGAAATGTAATGCTGCTCCTGTTTCTTTGCCGCGTAGCGGCTGATTGACTTTAGCCGTGTGCTTCAGCGCACGGTAGCGAGTTTGGCTGTTCCTGTCGTCGCGTCAGCGACGAATGAATTCAACCGTCGCTGACGCGACGCGGGGGTAATTCCCCATCGGTTCCCGGCGTTGAAACACCTGGCTAAAATCAGCTTGCCGCTACGCGGCAGGATACATCAGCATTACATTTCCATCACTACCGTTTTTTTTAATCCGTTGGCGTAACTTCTTCCCCCACAAAGCAAAATCGAATTGACACGTTTCGCAAGCGCTCAGTAGTATAAGTTCGATTCATTGACATTTGAATATGCCGAAGTGGTGAAATTGGTATACACGTACGTCTCAGAAGCGTATGGGGAGACCCGTGCGGGTTCGAGTCCCGCCTTCGGCATCATCACTTTTATCAGGCTAACTTCTCAATCCTGAGCCCGGTTTTTAATGACCTATCCCATAAATGTTTTGGTCAAAAAGTTACCGCTTAACAGCAACAAATGAGTAAACTTTACCTGCAAAATCTCATCGCTTGATTCGTTTGAAATGGTAGATTGGTGAAGAGCCTTCTATATGTTCTATTGCAACCATTTCCCAACCTTGTTCACCCAGTCTGGCAAAAGCTTGAGATAGGGCTAAGATTTCTTCGGTTTTTACCTCTTCCCTCTTGATTCCGGTCTGTTGATAATATTCGATAGTGGCATAGGAGACAGATTTACCAAATCTATCGCTATTTACATAGCGTGCCCCTGTGACATGGCAATGTTCCCATTTTGCATTCAGGTTTTGTTGCGCTTCTACGGTCTTCATCGTGAAGTTGTTGTTTAACAGGATACCCAAAACAATGCCTGCGCCCAGAATCAAAAGCAGCAATGGGATAGAACGAGTCTTTAACATGATCAAATTCCTCTCTTAAAACCCATCTGCTTGATACTACTCTCATCGAAACGCCGAAGCGAACCTGAAGTTCAGCTATGTTGCCTGATCTTCATTCGCTCTGCTTGACACTCTCAAAGTTGCGTCATCATAATGACCGCGCTAAAACCACTACAAAGGAGAGACCCAATTGATATGGCAGAATCCCCCCAAACCTTCAAAGGCTTAGACGCATATATAAAAAATTCACGCAACGAATTTGAAGATAAACTTGGCGAATTGGTCGAAATCCCAACCATCAGTATGGAACCTGAACGCAAAGGCGATATGCGACGCGGCGCAGAATTGGCAAAACAGTACCTTGAAGCAATCGGCGCGAAAGCCGAAATCGTCGAAACTCCCGGCAATCCCGTCGTCTTCGGACGCATTGAAACCGGAGCAAACTACCCTACAGTTACCATCTACAATCACATAGACGTGCAGCCAGCCAACCCAGAAGAATGGCACAAAGCGCCTTTCACTTTTTATAAAAAAAACGGGCGATACGAAGGGCGCGGCACGACGGATGACAAAGGGCCAGCGCTTTCGGCAATGCTGGGGGCAAATTACGCAGCGCAAAACGCTGTCCCTATCAACATCAATTTCATATGGGAACTTGAAGAAGAGATCGGCAGCCCGAACTTTGAACACTTCATCAAAAACAATGTGAAGCGCTTGCAGACCGACTCCGTTTTGGTAAGCGACACGATTTGGATTTCGCGCACAAAACCCGCCGTGCCTTACGGACTACGCGGCGCGATGATGTTTACCATGACATTGCAGACCGGCGCAAAAGATGTGCATTCGGGACTCACGGGCGGCGCGGCGCGCAACCCTATAGCGGAACTTTGCAAAGTGATTTCGGAATGCTTCGACGCCGACACCGGTCAGGTAAAAATCAAAGGCTTTTACGGAGACGTTCGCAAAGCGACGAAAAAAGAGGTGCAAAGTTTCCTGGATTCCGGCTTCACTTCCGAAGGCTTCAAGAAAGCCCACGAATTGAAGAAACTCAGGTTTGATGATGCCGCACGAGTCCTGAAAGCGATTATGGCAGAACCTACGTTTGAAGTTCACGGCATCACAGGCGGTTATCAGGGACCTGGCGTCAAGACCATCGTGCCATATCGAGCACAAGCGAAAATCAGTTGCCGCTTAGTGCCAGATCAAAAACCGAAAGAGGTTTACAAATTAGTCAGCGCGTTTATTCGCTCGAAGAATGCAGATATCAAGACGGAATTCATCTCCGCGCTTGAGCCTTACAGCGGCGAGTTTGAAGGCGTGTATGCAGAAGCCGCAACGGAAGCCATGCAATTCGCGTTTGGTAAAAAGCCCGCGTTCACTCGCGAAGGCGGCTCCATAGGCGCAGTTGTGACGATGAAAAAACATTTGAAAGCGCCGATAACCTTTTTAGGTTTATCGCTGCCAGAGCATGGGTATCACGCAAAGAACGAGAATTTCGATTGGGGCATGGCATCGGGCGGCATGAAGATGTTCGTCAGTTACTTCGACAAGATTAGCAGGCTTTAAGGAAAGGGCAATTTGTTGAAAGAGGCTGCTGAACATAAAAATTCGGCAGCCTCTTTATTTCAGTAGCCAATATCGAATCTCGAAAGCCTGATGCGAAAATAGGCTCGTTCCAATGGAGATTTACTTTCGACGCTTTCAACTTCTCTAAGCAAGCCTACAACTTCTTTTAGAGCGCGGCGATCTGGCAAACAATCTTGATTGATCTTACGCAATCTGAGTTCTGTCACTAATACCACCACAACAGATATAACCATAAAAAAAGCCGTTGTTGCCTTATATGCTAATGAAAGCGAAGCCCCAGCTTGAAGAGTAATCAAAAGTGCTAAACTGAGGTTGAAAATAAAACTTGCAGCCATAATAAATTGTGAAGTTCTATACCTAGCTATACGTTGCTTTGCATTATCACATTTATCTTTCAACTCCTCTGCTAAATCAAGAAGTTTCTCGAAATCACTAACTGTTTCTTTGCCCGTCAGTTCTGTATGAATCGTGCTACTCACAATAATGCTCCAGATATTTTGCGAACCTTGCGATGAAGTGGTCTCGCTGCTGTGGCTTCAAAGTTGAAGCTTGATTTTCGCCGTTCCACTCGAAATCTTCAAGACAAGAGCAGACAGGCAAGGCTTCCCACCTGAAATTGTCTGTGCCGACTTGAGTTTGAAGTTGATTCAAGCGCTCGACAAAGGCGCTGCTGCCGCCAGATGAATAATAATTTTGCGCCGATGTTATATCGTTATAGTAAAGGTCTGCTTTGGTAACAGCCACTAACATCCACGTTGGCTTGCGATGCTTTCGTATGGATTGCCTAATCAATTCGCAAGTTGCGTTAAGGTCTTTGAGTTCTTCTTTAAATTGATGCTCACGATATTTTTCAAGCGTATCCAGACCTTTTTGCGCCAGTCGCTCTCGCGCAACTGGTTCGCGAATCTCTATAAAACCATTTGCGACGACGTGAACGACTCCATCAACAGCTTTATCATGAGAAAAGAGTTGATTGAGTCCTTCAAACCGCGGAGTGGATTCTTGACCGGGTAAAACCGAAAAACGAATGCGCTTTTTCGTTGCAGAGAGCTTACCTTTTTCCAGAGATTCCGACCTCAGAGGTAACGTGTAACCACGCTTATAAGCTGTACCCGTCAAGTGGTCAAACAAAACGGTTTTCCCAACACCCGCCATCCCTGTAAAAGCGATACTCTTCTTTTTGGCAAGCCAGGCAGAAATCTTCTCCCAGGCGGAGAGAATATCTTTTCGATTCTCATAAGCTCCTTTTGCTACTGGTAATAACCATTCAGGTCCCATGTTTTTCTCCGAAGCTTGATTTGTTTTTGATGTTATCCCTTGCTCAACTGCGCGTCAATCTTATATCGCCTGCCTTTTGCTTCAACATACTATTGTGCTGTTACGCCATCTGCGATTAGCATCAAGGGCTATGAATCAGACACTTTCGCAAGCCTCCCTCTCTTTGCGCGAAGCGATTTCTGATGCCAGGCGTGGACTCATCGAACGTGACGCGCTGATTGAGATGATCGCGCTTGCGGCGGTCGCGGGCGAACATCTTTTAGTCATCGGACCGCCCGGCACTGCCAAATCGGAAGCCGTGCGACGGGTAGCACGCGCCACCGGCGGAAATTATTTTGAATATCTGCTCGGCCGCTTCACAGAACCCAGCGAACTTTTCGGTCCCGTTGATTTGCGCAAGCTCAAAGAAGGCACGGTCGAAACAGACACCATGGGAATGCTCCCGGAAGCCGAAATCGCCTTTCTTGACGAGGTCTTTCAAGGCTCGACGGCAATCCTTAACACCTTGCTTGGCATATTAAACGAGCGCGTCTTTCGCAGAGGTCACACGCGAATGAATTGCCCTCTGCGTCTGTGCGTAGGCGCATCGAACGCCTTGCCCGAAGATGAATCGCTCGCCGCTTTCGCAGATCGCTTTTTAGTGCGCGCCTTTGTTGAGCCGATTGCCGACCCCCTCCTTGAAGAATTGCTCGAAGGCGGTTGGGCGCTTCAACAACAGGAAATCGCGCGCATCGCAAGCATAGGTGATATTGACACGCTCTCGCAGTTTGCGCGCAATGCCGATCTGTCGCGGGTTCGCCCATTGCTTGCTCACGCGGTTCGCATATTGCGTAGTGCAGGCATTTCGCTTTCAGACCGCAGAGTCGTCAAAGCGCAAAAACTCATTGCAGCAGGTGCGGTTTTAGCAGGGCGCACAAAACCTGACGAGTCGGATTTGTGGACGCTGGTCTTTGCGGTTCCGACACGCGAACAACAATCGCTGGCTCGCGATAGCCTCCGCGAGTTGTTAGATCGCACCGAAAACGCTACGCTTCCGGCAGCCGCAGAAGAGGCTTCGCTGGGAAGATTGGCTCGCGCCTCGCGCATCATTGCCGCCGGTCACAATCTGCTGGCGCTCCAGTCACAGACTCACGACAAGGAAGCGCAACAAATCTGGAGGCTCAAGCTCGAAGGCATCGCCCGCGAAATAGACGCGGGATTTGCAGTGGAGCAGATGCCGGAAGATTTGGCAGAAGTGCGCGCAAAAATCGTTGAAGCATTGAAGCAAATCAGCTATGTCTGAAGCTCCACAAATTCAAATAAGATGGCGAGCCCGTGAACAGCCGCTTGCGCCAATCGCTGTTACAGCGCAAGGTGAAGTTGCAATCGCTTTCGCTCATCGTTTGCTCGCCCTTGATGATGAAGTACTCGCGAAGTTGAAAGGCGTTGCAGGGGAAGGGCTGTTGATTGTGCTAGGCAATGAAGAATTGCTGCCTTGGGTTGATGGCGTAACCTACCTTGGGCGCGACGCCGCGGCTCCATCGTTGCTTGTGCCAACAACCCTTGAGCCTGATGTGCCGATGGCTCTCTTGGAACGCGCTTTGGTGAAGCGCTTGAACGAAGCCGCGCCAATGGCTGTTTTCAATGACCCGCCCATTATTGCATCGGTTAGTCTTGCAAGACCCATCTCACGCGAAACGCTCGTGGGCTGGTTGAGAGATAAGGCTGGGAGCGCGGACATTCCTGTCCGCATGACTTTAGGATAGAGATACAATTTGCTGCTGTCCTCTTTTATAAATCACGCGAATGCTGAATCAGGCAGGCAATGAGCCTTGCGATCCCTGCAAGAAACGGAACATATGAACTATCCGCGATCACTTGCCCCTTGGGCGCAACACTTAAACATCTTTCCGCGTGAACTGAGCCTGGCGCTCGGCGCAATGGTGCAACGCATCGCTTCCGCCATAGGCTCTATGCGTTCGCGCAGCTACCTGGGCGCGGGCGACATAGACGGCTTTGATGGCATCAGTAGGCGCGGCTCTTATGAAAAACTCGTCGCCTCTGAATGGTTGCTAGCCGACGAGATGCCGGACGAATTCGCCCGCCGCGCCGTGATGGGCGAGCATCTTTTCTTAGAACTCGCCAGACGCGAACCTTCAGCGGCACGAGTGTCGCTGGCAATCTTCGATGCCGGTCCGAATCAACTGGGCGCGCCACGCATTGCGCATATCGCAACGCTCATCGCTCTGGCGCGCAGAGCCGAAGCCGCCGGAGCGCGTTTCGGTTGGGGGATCGCGCAGCAGGTCAATAAACCAATATTTCCGGGCGTTACAACAGCCGAAGTGATGCATTTGATTGAGGCGCGTGACACACGTGAAGTTACCGAAGACGACATTGCCGCCTGGCGCGAAAAGGTCGCAGACTGGAAAGAGCTTGATGATTTCTGGGTTATCGGTGGCTCGCGCATCGCAAAGTTTGAATCGCACAGAGGCTTGTCGCACCTTTCCGTCAGAGATGTCTTTGAGCCGAACGCGAATCGTTTGTCCTTGACCGTGCAAGGCGCATCGAGCGCGCCGAAAAATATATTTCTTGATTTGCCTGATGAGAGGGCTTGCGCGCGTCTATTGCGAGACCCGTTTGAAGAAGCCACAGCCGCGCCGCAGTTCGTGAAAAAGACAATCGCTCCTGTGTCGAATCTAGTGTTCAGTAGTAACGGCGCGTATCTATTCGCTCGCGCAGCAAACGGCGGCATCGTCTCGTATCCGGTGCCAAATTCGTCCCGCGCTGGCATTGGCAAGCCTAAAATTTATCGTTCAGCAAAAACCGACAACATCGTTGCTATCGGCAAAGTCAGAAAATCAATCATTCTCATCTCGGCAAAAGAGAACATTGTCAAAGTCGAGTACCTTCACAACAACAAGCAAACAGCGGGGTTTGTTGCCGGTAATTATGAAAGCGTACATAAAAACATATGCTTTGCTCCGTTCAACGGTGAGACTTCCTTGCAGCCGTGTTTTCGATTGCCATTAAGCAAACCCTTGCAATCGGAGTTGTTCGTGATGGATGCAGAACGCTCGCTGTTCAGGCTTGGGCAAGTGAAAGGCTACAAAAACCTTTCACAAAATAGCGTCGGCTCCGCCTGGCTTCTGGCAAAAGAGGTGTTAGCCGTCGCCCATCGCTCATTCAATCAACGAATCATTTATGTGGGTAAAGAGACGCCTGGAAACAGATGGCGTATTGTTTCAATCTCGGATGAAATTACCAAGCGAGACCTCCCATTTGAGGGAACACCAACAAACGCTTTCTTTGGCGTCTGTGAATACGGTCCGGATAATCATTATGGAATAATTGCCATTGAGCAGAACCATTCTGACTGGTGGGTAATAAACGCCTGGGCTACGGAAAGTCTAACTCCACTTTTCGATTCGTGTGTCGTCGGCGTCGTGCAAAACTCAGAAAATTATAGACGACTTTGCCTTGTAGTTCTTGAAAGTAACCGCCGCACAATTGCGCTCCGAGACACCACAAGACAGATCGAAATTCACACAGCATCGGCACCTATCGAGACTGTGACGGTGAGTCACGCCACGCCTCAAATCGCCTATTCAACAATCGAAGGAGAAGTTGTCGTTTACTCGCTCACTCACAAAGAAGTGGTGTGTCGCTTTCTGCCGGAGGGAAAAAGATGAAAGCCATTAGACCTCGCGCCCTCAGACATCGCGGTACAGTTGATGCCGCAGGATTTCTCTTCGATACGCATTTGATTGGCATTGCAGAAGCGCGGCGTAGAGTCCTTGCCGTTTGGACGCAAGGCGCGCAGGTCTTCCAACTCGATGAGGCTTTGCTCGTTCGCTTGCCTTCGCCCCATCGTGTCGCCTGCGACGTAGCGACAGGCGCGCCGCTCGTCAAATTAAATGATGCGCTATTTGCAGCTCCGCTGGCGACAGACGAGATGAAAGCCCTTGACGTGCCGCGCAATTGTGTCGTCTGTGTCCGAGGCGGCGCGATTGTTGTGGTTGAGTTGTTCGATTCCATCAGCGAACACCCGGCTGACTGGCTCGACATCGAATCATTCAATGTCAGACAAACCAGTTCGCTCGGTGCGCCCCCTCCCAAACCGCGCATTGTTGAGGAAAGACCCGACTTCGATGCGCGTCAAAGACTTGATGGAGTGCCGACGGAAGCGCCTGAACTTGCAGAAGTCTTAGCCGCGCTTCGTTCACCGAATAAGCCGCCTGACAGGGACACCCAAGGAGGAGGAAGCCTCACTGATTGGCGAGAAGATGTGGCGCGAATGCTTGAAAGATTTTCTGCTGCGACGACAACTGTCTCTGGAGCAATCGCTCGTCTGGATGCCATGTTCAAACAAACGCTGGGAAAGTTATTCGGCAATCCATCTACTTCGCAGACACCTTCCAAAACGACATCAGCAAGAGCTTCTCAACAACCAGCGAATCGTGAGCCTTCGCGTAGCGAAAAGCTTTCAGCAAAGTTGCGCCAGTGGGCTGCGCGAATGCTGGTTGCGACAAGACTCTCGCGCGTCATAGGCAAGCGGCAAGCTCAATACGTCTATCGAATGATGGAGATGTTTGAACGCGGCGACATTCAGGAAGCTTTGCGCCACGCCATTCCTATTGACGGCATGGCTTCGGCTCTCAGTAGTCCGGCTCTCAATGTTCCGACGGCGCGAGCCAGTTTGAACGTCTCGCCGTATCAAACACGCGCAGGCTCTTCGATTTTTATGGGCGATGACTTGCTCGGCGAACTCCGCAGGCTTTACCGCGCTTCGTTCGAGCGACTGGAAGCGCAGGGGCGCATCGAAGAAGCTGCGTTTGTGCTGGCGGAACTCCTGCACGCAAACGAAGAAGCCGTAGCCTTTCTCGAACGGCACGGGAAATTGAAGCTTGCGGCAGAGATGGCAGAAGCGCGCGAACTTGCACCCGGCTTGGTGGTGCGTCAATGGTTCATCGCCGGTGATAAGCAACGCGCTTTACTGATCGCTCGACGCACAAAAGCCTTTGCTGACGCGGTGATTCGGCTTGAGCGAACAGACAAAAAACAGGCGGAGATCTTGCGTTTGCTGTGGTCTGGAGCACTGGCGGAAGCGGGTGATTACGCGGTTGCCGTTGAGGTGATCTGGCCCATAGAATCGGGGCGAAACCTGGCGCGCAATTGGATAGAGAAAGCCATTGAAGTGGGCGGCGTGTCAGGGGCTCGAATGCTGGCGCGCAAGCTGTCGCTTGTGCCACAAGCTTTCGATGAAGTGAAAGATCAGGCGCTGGCTCTGCTCGAAGACGAAAGCACAGAGAACGCTACGGCGCGATTGAGCTTTGCAGATACGCTCAGAAGCGGAGAACGAACGCCGCAAACAAAGACTCTGGCGCGTGCTGCTGTTCGAGCTGTTTTGCGCGATGCCGCGCACGCGAGCGAAGCAATCACCACGCAAAATTATCGGCAGTTGATAGATTTCGCGGCAGACAGCGCCTTGCGTACGGATGCGCCGCCTCTGCCTGTTGTCAAGCGCCAGTCTTTATCGTCGCGCCAGTCGCCTTTGCAACTCAGAATCGCCGCGTCAGATGTTGGAGCAACGGCAATCAGCGATGTTGCATTTCTGCCCGATGGTCGCGTGGTCGTGGCAATGGGCGAAGCGGGAGTTAAACTGCTATCGCGTGATGGGCGTACGGTCGCGCATTTTGATCAACCGGCGCATCAACTGGTGTTATCGGACAACGGAGACCGCGCCATTGCGTTGGCAAAGCGTGGGGAAGTGTGGCGGCTTGCCAGATTGGATTTTCTTTCGCGGCGCGCGGAGTATTGGGTTGAGGCGCGCATAGATGCGTTTGCCAATGACTATGACGGCTCGATGTGGTTTGTAGGAGCAGGTGAAGATTTTTACGCCATTGATGCAACAGCGAAAAGATTCGACGCCATTTGGCGCGTGCCTGATATTGAAGCTAACGTGCAAGCGGTTACGCGTTCCTCATCGAGTTGCAGGTTTATTGGAAGCGGCTGGGGATTGGAAGAGTGGCATTATGAACTTCCATCATTGAGATTGCGAAGCCGCAATTTTGTCAACTTGTCGTCAGATGAGACCGTTACCTCTACTCCTTACTCAACCCATCTTGCTCTCTCTGCCGATGGAGCCCTGGCTGATCATTCGCTCTATCTCTGCTTTGATAAGTTGAGTACACAGGAGAGTATCGCTGGTGTGCCAAGGACGTTGAAGAAAATCTCTATGCCGCTGACCCTGTTTGTGAACGGCGCGATTCTGCAAGAGATAAAAACCACACCTGATTATGAGATAAAAACCACATCTGATGACGTGCAGAAAACCCTTGAAGAGTATAAACCGATCACGCCATCCATTTTTGGCAACTGGGTTGCCGCCCCTGTCATTGATAAACATGAAGCGCGGGTTTTGCTTATTGATGTGAAAGAGGGTAAAGTGCGGGCTGAAATTGCGCTTGAAAAATCCAATACCCTGGCGGTTCGCGTACAAAAAGAGGTCGTCACGATAGGCGACAATCGCGGGCGGTTGCTGGCGATGGAAATCAACAGTGGACATCTGATTCGGAATCTGAGAATCTAGGAAATTGCAAAGTTCAAAACAGAGAGCAGGTTTATTGATACAGTTGATGGTGTGGGGTATAATCCGTTTGCCGATGAAACCAACTCCTGAGGAAAAGCTCGGAGGTCCGACCTTATGATTAGGTGCAACAACTGTGGGACGAATAATCTCGATGGGAGCGAGTATTGCGACGAATGTGGCATGAAGCTGGACTTGTCTGATACGCCTGTCTCGTATGGGCGCGTAGAAGAAGGGCAGCCGCTTTATCATCCGCCAAGCGCTGTGCAGGAAAATAGCATTCCGCCTGAAGCCAATGTATCGTCACCGTTAGCGTCGAATACGCAAGAATCTTTTATCCCCTCGCCGCCGACTTTTACGACTTCTACGAGTATGCCCAAACCTGCCATGCCGGCGCGCGATGCCCGGCAAGCAGAGAAACGAGCGGTCAATGAAAAGCCGCCTGTCCCTGCGCAAAGCGATAAACAAGCGGCTCTCAAAAATGGCACGCCTGATGCTTCTTCGCCGCAAACCTTCGCGCTTTCCGCAAGAGGACGCACGGAATCATTCAAAGCGGAAGAAAGCCCTCTGAGTCCAAGCAGCCATCCAGACCTGGGTGCCAAGCTGGTCATCGAAAGAGGCGGTCGCCTGGGCAAAGAGTTCGCAATCAGCGGCATAGAAACCAGCATCGGCAGGTGGGATGCAGACAGCGGCATCTTCCCGGACATAGATTTAGACGAAGATGACCCGGAAGCGAAAATCTCGCGCCGCCATGCGCGAATCATTAAACATAACGGGCAATTTTTGATTGAAGACTTAGGTTCGACAAACGGCACCTTTATTAACCGAGGTCGTCGTCTGCTGCCGGGCAAGCGTCACGTTCTTCAACACGGCGATGAAGTCATCATTGGGAAAACCTTTTTGAAGTTTCAAGTTCTCAAGTAAGTTTGAAACGTAACACCTTAGAAGTATAGTGAGTATCGATTGCATCTGCGTCAATAGGTTGCCTTATCAGGTGAGCTTATTTTGTATTGTATGTTCCGCCAGATAAGTAATGAGAGATTAGGGCAGGAGGTTCCGAACAGTAAGGCTGCAAGGAAGCGCTCTATTTTGGGAGGATGTTTCCCCTTCCCGGTTGTCGAAACAAGCGCGTATAACAAAACCCGAAGACAATATGCCTGACTCGAAAAAATCAAAGAAATCGGCTGGTGTTCAGCTAGAGCCGGGTACCCTGCTGCTCGACAGATACTCCATCGTCCGTCGCGTCGGCGGCGGCGGTATGGGGAGCGTCTATCAAGCGCGTGATAAAAGGCTCGCCGACAGATTGTGCGCCGTAAAAGAGATGATAGAGATGTTCGCAGATCACTCTCAACGCACAAAAGCTGTAGAGGATTTCAAACGCGAAGCCGAGGTTCTGGCGCAACTCGATCACCCCTCTATCCCTACGGTCTTCGATTACTTCATCGAAAGCGGCAGGTATTATCTGGTGATGCGCTGGATCGGCGGCGGCGATTTAGCCGAGCAGATGCGCGTCAGCGGCGGCAAAGTTGATGAACCGACGGTGACGAAATGGACGATTCAAATTTGCGACGTGCTTCATTATATACACTCGCAGAATCCGCCAATTATCTACCGCGATCTCAAGCCTGCAAACCTGATGATTGACAACAAAACGGGCCGCGTGATGCTGGTTGATTTCGGCATCGCGCGCATCGTTCAACCAACTGAAAAAGGGGTCACAGCGATTGGAACGATGGGCTACGCGCCGCCTGAACTTTTCGCCGGCAAAGTCGAGCCGCGCTCCGATATTTATTCGCTTGGCGCGACGATCTTTCATATGTTGACGGGGTCAGACCCGCAGGATAATCCTCTGCTGATTTTCGATTTCAGCAAGAATCCCATGCCGCGTCAGATTAATCCGAACATCAGTGTTGAAATGGAGCGCTTATTGATCAAATCTGTCGCCCATTTGCCCGAAGACAGACCCGCATCGGCGATGCAATTTATGCAAGACCTCCAGGCACACAGCGCCCAATTGAGTGCTGCGCAGCCGTTGGAATTGCAACGGCAAAAAAGCGAAACGCCGGTGCCCAAAGATATGGTCGGCGAATCGAACGGTTCGGCACGCGTCAGAGAATCCCAAGGCGTAGGGGCACAAGATAAAGCTATTTCAGGCACCTCTGCGCAAGCTCCGACCTGGGTTTTTTGTGGTCACTGCGGCGATAAGATTGGCATTGATGACGTATTCTGCGCCCACTGCGGACAGCGTCAGCCTATGGTAGGCGCGGCCGCTCCCAACCTCGTCACTACCTCTGGCGCGCGCATCACGGCGCAACTGGTGATTTTGGGAACCTCGGACATGGTAAAGCCTTTCCCTATTGAAAAAGATGCAGTGCTGTTAGGTCGCACAGACCCACACACCGGCATCTTTCCCGAAATAGACTTGACCATGTTCGACCCGGAAACCAAAGTCTCTCGCCGCCACGCGAGAATTTATCGTCAAGGCGAGCAATTCCTGGTAGAAGATTTAGGCTCCGTAAACGGCACGGTTGTCAATTCGGTTAACGGCGGTTCGATTCGACTCAACACGAAATCCCCGCGTGTGCTCTCAGCAGGAGATGAATTAAAACTCGGCGGGACGCTTTTGAAATTCATGCTTGTTTAGTCATTGGTCCCTAGTTCATAGTCATCAGGTAGCCTGTAGCGTCTACGATTGGCTACTATTAAAAGACTAGGGACTAATGACTAATGACTATTTTTTTATGCCAAGATTTTGTCCATACTGTGGAAAGCAATTAAGTGAGCGGTCAAAATTCTGTCCGAAGTGTGGCAAAGGCCGCAAAGATACCGCCCAGTACACGCAAGCCTCCGGGTCTGCGACAAAACCTGGTCATGAAGTTGTAGAAAAGATGAACCGAGCCGCGGTCGCTGACCGCCCTCCTGCTTTTGATAGACACCAGAGAGGGGAGGCGCAGCCAAACGCCCAAGCCAAGATGCCTGGTGCGGCGGTGCCTGTGGCGGCTCTCAGACCAACCCCCGTGATTCCTGCATCGCAGCGCCGCTACGCCCCTGCGACGCACGCTTTCATAGGGATTTACGAGCAAGCGGGTTTCGGTCTTCGTTACGGTGCCTGGATGTTCGATTTTCTCATCACGCTGATCGCTTTGATGACTTTCACCTTCATCGTCTCAGCGATTGGCCGCCGTTCCGTTGTCGACTCGAACCAGGACTTGCTCATTGTTGGCGGCTTGACGGCACTGCTGCTCATCCTCAACTTCGTTGTCCTTGCGGGCTTGAATGGACAGAGCGCAGGCATGCGAATTCTAGGCATTCAAATCTCCCGCACAGATGGAAAGCGTTTCACCATGAAGGACGCGATGCTGCGCCATCTGGTCGGCTATCCGCTTTCGATGTTACTATTTTTTTTAGGTTTTTTGTGGATGCTGTGGGATCCACGCCAGCAAGCTTGGCATGACAAACTTGCCGGTACGATTGTCGTCATGTCACGGTAAACAACAAGGCAAAAGGTAAAAGGTAAAAGGCAAAAGTGAAATAGCCTTTACTTTTGCCTTTTACCTTTTACCTTTTTACTTGATTGATTATGCATACTTTTATCGTTCGCCCAAAAGATTACGACCCTTCTATCATCAAGATGGACAAGACTCGATTAAGCATCGGCCGTTCCTCTCGCAATGACATTTGCTTGAGCGACCCTTTTGCCTCGCGCCTGCACGCTGAACTCAGGCGTGAAAACGAACAGATGCTACTCGTAGATAACGGCAGCGCCAATGGCACCTACCTCAACGGGCAGAAGATGACCGGCGCTCTACGAATGAGAGTCGGCGATATTGTTCGCATCGGCGAAACCGAAATCGAATACTCTGAGGGCGAGCAATCAGCCATCTCGGGTGCAACGGTTTTTCTTTCGGATTTGAGTGGCAATCTTCCCGCCGACACCATCACGACGCGCATACCGGCGCGCTCGACCTCCGAACTCATCTCGTCCATTCAATCCGGCTCGATTGCCGGAGAGATAGGTTCCGGCACGGGCGTAAAAACCATGCTGGCGCAACAGTCGCCTGGTCGCGACCTCTTGAGCATCGTCTCGCAAGTGGGCATAGCCTTGTTGCCGCGCACCACCTTGGAAGACACTTTAAAATTGACGATTGCGTTGGTCTTCCAGGCGATTCCAGCCGAGCGCGGTTATCTGTTGCTTAAAGAGAAAGACGATTTGGTTTGTAAGATCGCCCGTGATGCGCACAGCGACGCCAATTCGCCAACGCCGTCGAAAATTGAATTCAGCCGTTCAATTACCAACAAAGTTCTTACAGAAGGCATACCGATTCTCACATCAGACGCTATGCACGACCCGCGTTTTCAAGCTCAACAATCGGTTGTCCTAAGTAACATTCGTTCGGTGATGGCTGTGCCACTCGCTTCCGGCGAAGAGACTTTCGGCATGATTTACGTTGATAATCCGTTCCACAATCGTTTCAAAGAAGAGGACTTGAAAGTCTTGACGACGATTGCATCCGTGGCTTCGATAAAGATCGAGCACGAGCGCTTGTTGGATGAGAGACTGGAAAAGCGACGCATGGAAGAAGAATTGAAAGTTGCTTCTGAAATTCAAATGCGTCTGCAACCGGTCTCGCCGCCGAAGTTGGAAGGCTGGGATATGACCGCCGTGTCGTTCCCTTGCCGCGAAATCGGCGGCGATTATTACGATTACATTCCGCGCCGCGATGGCAAGATGGCTCTGGCAGTCGGCGATGTGTCGGGCAAAGGAACTGGCGCAGCGCTCTTGATGTCATCGGTTCACGCGGCGGTT
Source organism: Acidobacteriota bacterium (assembly GCA_031389065.1). Classification (GTDB taxonomy): domain Bacteria; phylum Acidobacteriota; class Blastocatellia; order UBA7656; family UBA7656; genus JACQDB01. Next base: position 19,303 of record JANMSG010000921.1, read on the forward strand.
CGCGCACAGACCCAGGCGCGTACTTCGATCAGCGAAATCATGGAAGAGATTAACAGCTACATCTATGAGAATTCGCCTTCGAGCAAATATTTGACTCTGTTCTATTCCGTGCTCGACCCCTTGACGGGCGAGTTGACGTATTCAAACGGCGGGCACAACACGCCGCTCTTGATGAAAGCCTCTGGCGAGATTATCAGGTTGGACAAAGGCGGTTTGCCTGTCGGTTTGTTGCCCTGCATCTCTTATGAAGAAGACCGCGTGCAATTTCATCCAGGTGATGTGCTGGTGATTTACAGCGATGGCATAACCGAATCGGTTAATCTCGAAGACGAAGAATTTGAAGAATCAAGATTGATTGAAGTCGTAAAGAATAATTTGCATCGTTCCGCTTCAGGCATACGCGACAGAATTGACGAAGCCTTGTCGCGATTCGTAGGCACGGCGGCGGCAGTTGATGATATGACGGTGATGCTCATCAAACGCACTGCTTAATTTCTCAAGATGTCAGATGTCAGATGCTAGAGGTGAGTTATGCGAATTCGCTAACATCTGAGCTCTACCATCTGACATCTTTTAGTTTGAGCGATAGTTGGTAAATTGCATATCAATGCCGAAGTCTTTCTCTTTAAGAAAAGCAATGACTTCTTGCAGGATATCGCGGTCTTTGCCGGCTACGCGAACGAAATCGCCATTGATAGAGGCTTGCACTCTCAGCTTTGATTCCTTGATGTACTTGACGATCTCTTTCGCTTTTTCGGTAGGGATGCCTTGTTGCAGCGTGACGACCTGACGCACGCTGTCCTTTGCCGCCGGTTCTATTTTTCCATACGAGAGCGCCTTGAGCGAAATATTGCGCTTCACTACTTTTTGTTGCAACACGTCGTTGAGTTGTTTCAAAGTGAATTCGCTTGCCGTCGCCAGCGTCAGTTTATGCTCCTTCTCATCAAGCTCAATCGTTGAGTTGGTGCCTTTGAAATCGAACCGTTGCCCAAGCTCCTTCATTGCCTGATTGACGGCGTTCTTCATTTCCGCCATATCAACCTTGGAAACCACGTCAAATGTATTTTGCTGTGCCATATACCTCTCTTTATATAAAACTTACTGCCAGATTAATTTATGATTCTGACCTCTTTGTGGAACTCTTTCTTTACCTTTCAATCCAATAATCTTCAATTGTCCATTTTGCT
>JANMSG010000926.1:0-8643 GCA_031389065.1 Acidobacteriota bacterium
GTCGGTCGAGCCGTTGCGGTTTAGAATTACCTTTGGATCATTTGCAAAAGTTGCTTTGGCGGCGGATACCTATAGAGGGTAAGAAAAAAGTTTAGTCGTCCCGCATTCAAGCAGGAGGGTTTGCCTGCGACAGATTCCGCCCTGTTGCGTGGGATTACGAAGCCAGTCGCCGAAAACATTTTTTAAAAGCTATAGAAACGAAATATTTATGGCTATAAGCGCAGAGATTTATCACTCGAATCAAAAGTTTCTGTGGGGCTTGTGTTATCGCATGACGGGCAACGCGGCGGATGCCGACGAGATTGTGCAAGAGACTTTTGTGAAGGCTTTAGAAAACCCGCCGCGTCGTATGGACGAGCCGCTCAGACCCTGGCTGGTTCGCGTTGCCATCAATCTCAGCCGCGACCTTTTGCGAATGCGTAAGCGGCGAGGTTACGTTGGAGAGTGGTTGCCCGCGCCTGTTCCTACGGAAAATTTTGAAGACCCGCCTTCTTACGATCCGCCTGCGTCCACTGATGATTTGCCGTCGGCACGTTATGAAATGTTGGAGAGCATTTCGTTCGCTTTCTTGCTGGCGCTTGAAGCCCTTACACCAACAGCGCGAGCCGTTCTGTTGCTGCGCGACGTGTTCGATTATTCAACAAATGAAACGGCTGAAGCTTTGGGCATAACCGAAAGCAGCGCGAAAGTGATTTTGCATCGCGCCAGAAAAGCCATGAGCGAGTATGAACAGAAGCGCGTCAGGGGAAAGGTGAATTTGTCGGAGATGACAAAGGAAGCTTTAGAGCGTTTTCTTTTCTGCTTTGGCAATCGTGACATCGAAGGTCTTGAGCAATTGCTTACGGAAGAGGTAGTCAGCGTGTCTGATGGCGGCGGCGAAGTCTATGCAGCCATCAAGCCGATTTATGGACGGCGCAATGTTTTACGTTTGATCTTTGGTCTGGCAAAAAAGATTCCGGCAACTCAGCAAATCTCTTTTACAACCTTGAACGGTTTGCCCGCCGTTGTTGTCGAGAACATACACAATCTGAAAGGTGTCGCCAAGCGATTCACAATTCATTGCCAGGTTGATGAAGCAGGGCGCATTCAAGAACTTGACATTGTGCTGGCGCCGCGAAAGTTAATCGCTGTGAACGGATTTTTTTTTGACTAGCGATTGATTGATGAGCGCAATTGGAGTAGAACCCTCTGTAGCCTTTCAAAAACGAAAGAGGGAGCGCCATGAAAAGATTCTTGAAAAGAGTTTTACTTCTGTTGGTGATTTTATTTGTCGTTGGACTGGGACTTCTTGCCAGCACATTCACTGCCCAAAAACTAGACGTTGAAGCTTACAAAGCTAATTCGGACCAATTCGTCACGGATGAAAAATTCGACGCATCGAAATTGCCCGAAACGACGCTTTCGATAATCAAATGCGGCAAGATGATCAGCAAACAGGCGTTTATTTATCGTGGCGGCAGTTGGTCTGAGGCCTACGAAAGTGGTATGGCTGCGGCTCTCATACGTCATCCGAGAGCAACTTTTCTTTTCGATACGGGATTCGGAATCAATGTTGATGAACACATCAAAACCATTCCCGCGTTGATGCAAGCGATGACGAAATACGACAAAGAAATCAGCGCCTCTGCGCAGTTGCAAGCCCAAGGCATCGCTCCAGATGAAATTAAAATGGCGATCATTTCGCATTCGCATTGGGATCACATCAGCGGACTGGAAGACTTTCCACAAGCCGAAGCGTGGATTGCCAAAGATGAAGAAGCCTACATCCGCACCTTGCCGAATCGTGAATTGGTTCAACAGATGAGCGACAAAATCAAATGGCGGACGATTGAATTTAGCGATGGCGCTTACGAAAATTTTGACTGTAGTTTAGATCTTTTCAAAGATGGCAGCATTGTGCTTGTGCCTTTGCCGGGACATACGCCCGGCTCTTTAGGCATGTTTGTGAACTTGCGTTCAGGGAAGCGATTTCTATTTACGGGCGATTTAACCTGGTGCATAGAGGGCGAGCAGATTCCCGCCGAACGCCCCTGGATTGCGCGCAAGCTCGTTGTTAAGGATGAAGAAGGCGTGCGGCGTTCAATCGTCAAAGTTTACGAATTGATGAAGCGTTACCCTGACCTTGCCGTAGTTCCCGCACACGACCGCAGAATACACGATAAACTTGCGAATTTCCCCAACGCGGAAAGATGATTCCAGATTTACGATTCGCAACAGGTACGCTAAAATCTTCGGTTCGATTATTACGCGGATGCCAAAGGTGAAGGGTTAGGGATTGGCTCGAATTTTCTAACCTCTGACCTCTGACATCTGACACTACTTTTTGGAGGAATCATGGCAAGAAAGAAAATTACCGTAGTCGGCGGCGGCAACGTCGGCGCAACAGCGGCGCAGAGATTGGCTGATAAAGAACTTGGCAATGTCGTCTTGGTGGACATCATCGAAGGGATGCCGCAAGGCAAGGCGTTGGATTTGAATGAGTCAGCACCCGTTGAAGGGTATGACGCAAGGCTTGTTGGCACCAATGGTTATAAAGAAACGGCGGATTCTGATGTGGTCATTATCACTTCGGGCTTGGCGCGCAAACCTGGTATGAGTCGCGACGACCTTTTGAAAACCAATGCAGGCATCGTTGGTTCGGTCACAGACGAAATCATGAAGTATTCGAAAAATCCCATCATCATTGTGGTTTCAAATCCGCTTGATGCGATGTGCCACGTTGCTTTGAAGCATTCGGGCTTGCCCAAAGAGCGTGTCATTGGTATGGCTGGCGTTTTAGATTCCGCGCGTATGCGTTGGTTTATCGCCGAAGCGTTGAATGTTTCTGTTGAAAATGTTACCGCATTTGTGCTTGGCGGGCACGGCGACACAATGGTTCCGTTGCCGCGCTATTCGACAGTTGCAGGCATTCCGCTGCCTGATTTGATGCCGAAAGAACAGATTGACCAGATCGTCGCTCGTACAGCCAACGGTGGAGCAGAAATCGTCAGTTTATTGAAAACTGGCTCGGCCTACTATGCGCCATCTGCCGCTGCCGTTGAGATGACCGAAGCGATTTTGAAAGACAAGAAGAAGATACTTCCCTGCGCCGCATACCTTGAAGGCGAATATGGCATAAACGGGCTATTCGTAGGAGTACCTGTAAAACTTGGCGAACGTGGCATCGAAGAGATTATTCAAATCAATCTGACAACAGATGAACGCGCCGCGCTGCAACGCTCTGCTGCGGCTGTAGAGGAGCTAGTCACTATTCTTGGAAACTAAATCTAAAAAAAACGCTTAAGATATTGACAAGCTGTGCTAAAATGTAACCTATGAAATGCCCAAAATGTTATAACCCCCTACGCAAGGTGTCTTCCACAGAAGATGCTGTGTGGTTCACCTGCCCGTTAGGTCACAGATTTCACTCGGAAACCGGTAGCGGTATTAGCGATTCAGAAGGACACCGTTATACAGTTTCAGAGTAAGATTTAGCGGCTGTCCACAGATTTTATGGTCTGTGGACAGTCGTAGGGATTCCTGCCTTTTTCTCACTATCTAATCTTTACGAACAGGATATCATTCGCTTTACATAAATTTAACAAGGTCAACGAAATTGGCTTGTAATGATATAGCAGTCTTGATAGTCTACTAACCGAGCTTAATCCCTGATGGATCACAGGACGCTGAAGTGGTAAGCAGGGGATAACTGTTTTGCCACAATACCTGAATAAATACAGCCTAAAAAAAGATTAAGCTATTGTTGTGTCTAACCCAAATACGAACAAGGGAAAGTGGAAACCACCAATCGCGGATGCGAGTACACTTTGTGGGAATATCAAGTGAATTCATGAGGTACTTAAGAAATGGAAAAACGAGCTTTACAGGATAACTATGTCGAATTGATAGATACAGGTCAGTTTCTGACAGCAGAGGAACTCTTCTCTGAAAGAAGAACTGACGATCCTATCGAAATGGTCATACGCGCTGAAGTTGCCATGTATTTCGGCAGACTTCACGACAGCTATATGTTGCTTGAACAAGTGATGAAGCGAATCAGCGATATAGATGTAGCGGCGCGTTTCTCACTGGCCAAAGGTCAATTAGCTTTGTTGATGGATAGCGAGGACGAGGCGCAAACGCTGCTGCAAAGTGCTTACTACTTCTATCTTTTCAATGAAGAGCCTTACGGAATCAGTCGTTCGCTGATTGAACTTTCGAAGGTTGCTCGTAAAATAGGCGAGTTTGACGAAGCGGACGCAAAGCTCAGTTCAGCGCTTGCACAACTAGAAGGGCGAACCAACAAAAAAGCAGAGTTTTTGCGCGGTTTGATATGCTCTGAACAAGGCGCTTTATTTACCGAAAAAGGCGAGGCGGATCAAGCCGCAACTTCTTATGAAGAGGCCGCGCGCATCCTCAAAACCTTTGAGCGAGGGCGTTATTATGGTCAAGCGCTGGTCGGAACGGCTGATCTTAAATATGCGCTTGGTGAGCATCAGGATTCGCTGGAGATTTACAAAGAAGCGAATACGGTTTTTGAGCGCTACGATTTAAAACAAGAACGCGCCGAAAGTCAGTTAAAACTGGCTATCGCATTGATTCGTTTGAAGCGCTATGAAAGAGCCGAGAAGATGGCTTCCGATAGCCGTGAAATACAAAGTGGCAACCCTACTGGCGAAAGTTTTGCGCTAACGGTTTTGGCATATCTGTCTCTGCAACAAAACGAGCTGGATGATGCGACCGGTTATGCAAACAAGGCTCTAGAGCTTGCCGATACCAGTCACTCGGCAGAAGCACGCGTGCGCGTGCGTATTGTGCTTGGGCAAGTCAATCTTGCCCTGCGCGAATTCAAAGCGGCGACCGACTCCTTGCACGAAGCCGTAGAGATTGTGCGCCATGCCAAGCCTTCTTCAAGGATTCGTCTGGCCGAGCTAGAAGCGACATTGGGACTGGCGGAAGCTTATCATCACACGGATACGCGCGCCGGTCGCGCAGAACTTCTGAGAGCGAGCGAATTAATCAACACGCTTGAAGATGCCTGGCTGGGCGATGAATACAATCGCGTGTCGCTAAAGTACGAAGAGCAAATCCAATTCACGGACGATAATCGCTTAGTTTTCGATGGCACTCAACTACCGCGATGGCACGAAGCGAAACGCACTCTGGAAGGTTTCTTGCTGCGCAATGCTTTGCGTCAAACCAACAACAGTTTGACACGAGCGGCTCGGAAGCTGGGCGTCTCTAAAGTCCACGTTCACAATCTGAAAAAGAAGCATGGAATCTAAAATCTAATAGAGGTCGTGAGTTTATCTTCACGACCTCTATTGATAGGTTATTCAGTTGAGTCAAATACCACTTCCTAAAGAAAGTGGCTTGCGGCTCGGAACTGCGGAGTAGTTTTCAGCTACTCTCCGGCTGCGATAGGCACATTGACCGGTGCCCGAACATTTCGGTTATTGAAAAATTGCGACTTTCACGCAATCAAGTTTCCAAGACTTGATGGACAGCCCCGTAACCGTATCCGCCGACATTTGGCTTCGTGCCTTCGAGCTGATGGATTGGCGAGTCTATCATGGAGATTGAGATTTTGATAGTACCCGAACAGATCACTGGCGCAATCAGCCGTCGCCTCGCTTACGCGAGAACGAAGACGACCGCAATTTCCTCCCCAACCTGAAGGCGTGGGGTCTCCATTGCGAGGGAACGGATGAAGTTTAACAGCGCACTTTGCGAAATTGCCTTTTTGTGCGTAGGGTAGCGCGCAAGAAAACTTTGTGAAATTTCAAGAGCCGATTTTAATCATCGCCTCGCGCAGTCTTTTATGCCGTTGAAGCAAGCGCAAATAATCCGATTCGTCGGCGCATAACTTCGCTTCAATGATTTGCTTCGTCAGTTCCTTTTCGTCTTTCGACCACCCCTTCACATCGGGAACGAGCGCGAAAACCAAAGCCAGATTTTCAAATGCCTTTTGTTCCCAAGCTCTCAACGTAGCAGGTTTCAAACCAATCGCTCCAGCAATTATCTTTGCTGTATGATCGCGCATCTTTTTTGCACTGCCGTCAAACGCCTGTGCCATGCGCTTTTGAACGGCAATTCCTACATTGCGAACTTGAAAATCGTCCCAATCGTTAGACTGTGCCTCAACTTCAAAAACGATGTGGCCTTCGGCAATTTTACGCAGCGTGCGCGCCGGAGTTCTGTAGCTTTTTCTCGTCGCAAGCTTCTTTTCTTCACCTTCAATCACCCGTGAAATGGTTGGTTTTGTTGGGCGAAAACCGAGTTTGCGATAAAACCAGAAAGCCCCCGATTCAATCGCTTCCTGGTTATGAAAGCCGATTTGATAAGGGTCTATGGAAAAGGTAGTCGCGCCCAACAGTTGATGAAAAAGCTTGAGCAGACGCGCATAAAGCCAAGCCGTTTCGCCTTCGCGAAATGTGTAGTAGAGATTGAACCCGATCTCTGTGCGCTCAAACATTGAAAGCGTTTCAACATAGCCAATCGTTATGCCGTTTTTGAAAATCATTCCGGCGTGATACGCCCGCAAGGGTAAACGTCTTTCGGGCGGCAATTCAAAAATAAAAATATCTATGCCGCGCCCTACATGGGTTTTCGTGACTCGCGTCGCGTCGCCGTGAGTGAAGCCGTAAAGTTCACGGTATCTGGAAGCCGAAGAGGCGCGCGCCAAATCAATTGCTGCATCACCTTGCTTTGGCGATAGTTTCTTAAACTTGAGCGGTGTACTTTTTAACTCCTCTGCAATCGAAACCTCTCTACGTTCAATCAGCGGGGTCGCGTGATAAAATTTTTTTCGCGCCGCAATCCGCATCCTTGTGCGCGAAAATATTGAGTTTTCCAACTTCCAAAAAACCGGCAATTCGAGCGAATCGTAAAGCTCGGCTTTCTCTTTCTCAGGCAACGGCAATTCATCAAAACAGCGAAGCAAAAAAGACAAATCACTTTCCTTTTTGTTTTTCGCAGCGTCAAGCCAATTCAAATATGGCACATTCGCTTCAACCAGCGCGTCTTCATCAAGCAGAGGAAGTAGGCGCGGCAAGACTGTGCCCAGCCGTTCTTTCTTTTTATATGCTTCCCAATCAACTTCAACTTTGTTTGGAAATCGTTTCACAAACCAGTGGGCGATTTTGTAACTGAACGCCGCAGAGACAATTGTGCCAACCACACCTGAAACATCCGGATAATCAAAAGGCGACAGATCCGCGTCCCTTGCGCGAAGCTTTTCGATGCGCTCAAGGAAAGATTCCAGCAAGTGTTCGGTCTGTTTATGAATCGCTTCGTTGGGCGAGTAAGCGCAAGTGAAGAGCAAGGTTTCGTGAAAGCGAACCAGGGAGGCAGCATCTTGAAACTGGCTTGCGGAAAGCTTTTCAAGACATGTAGAGATTTGCGCTTGACTTTTTTCATCGAAGCGGCGTTTGGCTTTATGAAGTTCGTCAAGCAAGTTTTCAATCGAATATTTTGCCATGATTGATTAAAGCAAATATCTTCTTCGAACTAATTCGAGGGCTGCGCTGGAGGCTCGCCATCTGATCAATTCGCGGTCACCGGGCAAAATCAAACGCTTGTTCGAGGAGCCAACGTCGTCTGCCAAGCCTACGTAAACGGTGCCGACAGGTACGGCTTCGGTCCCGCCGCCAGGTCCTGCAATGCCCGTTATGCTTACGCCAATTGTTGCGCTGGTCTGCTCTTTCACGCCGCGAGCCATCGCTTCAGCAACTTCACCGCTAACCGCGCCGCTTCTGTCGAGCATCTCCTTCGGCACATTCAACAACCACATCTTTGCCTCGTCGTTGTAGCTGACGATGCTGCCAATAAAATAATCGCTTGCGCCAGCCACTTGCGTGAGGCGTTCTGCGACCAGGCCTCCCGTGCAGCTTTCAGCCGTTGCTATGGTATAGCCTTTGCTCTTTAACCGATTGCCGATGACTTCTTCAAACGATTCGCCTCTTGACGAGTAGCAATATAAATCAAGCTTTTCTTCGAGCTTTTCGGCGAGTTCGTCAACCTGTGCTTGCGCCTGCGTGAGAGTTTCCGACTGAGCCGCCAAGTGAATTTCGATTTCCGAATTTGTGAAAAGCACGGTCGTAGAAATGTCCGTGTACTCTTGATAAATCGGCGCAATCATATCATCCATCTGCGATTCGCCTATGCCTGTGACTTTCAACAGACGCTTGGCGATGCGAACGCCGCGAGACATTTTTTCGAGTTCCGGCATCACGCAGGTATCAAACATCGGTCGATTTTCACGCGGAGGACCAGGCAACAAAAAAACCAGCTTGCCGTCTTGATCTATCTTCAGACCGGGCGCTGTGCCGTTTGGATTTGGCAACACAATTGCGCCGCGAGGAACCAGTGCCTGACGCTCGTTGTTGGGAGTCATTTTGAAACCGCGACTCTCCATGCGTTGGCGCAGATGTTCAAGAATTTCGTAATCAAGTTTTAGTTGACGACTGGTGACCCTGGCAAAGACTTTGCGCGTGATGTCGTCTTCGGTAGGCCCAAGGCCGCCCGTCGAAATGATGATGTCCGAGCGGCGTAGCGCATCGTTTACGCTTTCTTCCAACCGTTCTTCATCATCGCCCACAACGGTTTTCAAAAGCACTTGTATGCCTATGGAATTTAAGCGCTCGGTCAACCAGAGCGAATTGG
>JANMSG010001028.1:0-8168 GCA_031389065.1 Acidobacteriota bacterium
GGCAACCGGGCAGGTCGCGATTCGGTTTCGCTACAGATCACTGGGCAACCGGCTGCGTAACCGTGCCGACCTTGGGCGTATCGAAGAGTTTGAATTGCAGATCGGAATTGCCCTTGGCCGGATTGCCAGCGTCAGTCAACTTGCCTTGATAAGTGAAGGCGGTCGTTTGCGCCTGCGCAACACCCGCGAACAACAAAACAAGGCTGCACGCCAAGGTGCCAAAAATGCGAAGGTCTTTCTGCTTGGCTACACTCCATCACGGAAATTCCTTTCATCGGTTGTTTACGGACAGGTGATCGGCGTCAGCGTCATCGCACCTGCGTTGTCAATTGAAAGCAAGCGACAAGTCGCGCCATTGGGGGATTTCAAAATGATGCCTTGACCGGGCGAGCCGACCAGGATGTTGCCGCCCGTCACGTCCAGCTTGGCTTTGGGTGCGGTCGTGCCAATGCCGACGCTGCTATCCGCCGTCGCGCCGTTGACGCCTGCGATGCTGCCCAAGACCAAAGAATGGTTTTGTGAAACTCGTGCATTGGCGCCGATGGCTGTGGAGTTGGTCAGGATCGCGCCAATCGCAGCGCTCGTATTGACGCCGATGTAGGTGTTGCGGCTGCCATCGCCGTCGGCAAAGCCTGCTCCGTTTCCAATAAACGTATTTTCGCTCCCGGTCGAACCTTCGCCGCCACCGGCGTTGACGCCAAAGTAAGCGTTGTTACTGCCCGTTATATTGTTCTGTCCGGCGAAGGTGCCGACGAAGGCATTAAAGCTACCGGTGGTTGATGTGCCGGCGCTAAACCCGGCAAAGAGATTGGCCGAGCTTGCTGCACTCGTTGCTGCTAACACGCGACTGCCGCCGAGGTTGTATTGCGTCGCGGCGTTGAAGATGTTCGCTCTGCCGGTGCCGTCAATGTTGAAGTTCGCGCCGGTTTGCAATGTCGTTTGGTTGAGGATGGCGCTGCCGCTTCCACCGCCGGTCGCCGCAATCGTCAGCGTATTGCCCGCTGGTGTGATGGTGACGTTCGCGCCCGCTGCAAGTGTGACGTTGCCCGTCAGCCCGTTGAGGTTTTTGATGATATTCCCGCCAGTCAAATTTCCGGCGAGGTTGAGATTGCCGGGAATCTGCACGGTGTCAATATTTCTCCCCAAAACGAGCGTGTTGTTGTTTGAAACGGACGCGCCCGCACCGAACGCCGAAGCAAAAGATAAATTACTCGTGCCTGTGGTGTTACTTCCGATAAAGGTATTGTTGCTGCCGGTGATAACTGATTTTCCGGCTGACTTGCCGATAAAAGTATTTTCATTGCCGGTCGTGTTGCCGGTATTGGCAAGGAAGTCATATCCGGCTTGTTCGCCGAAAAAAGCGTTACCGCCGCCGGTTGTATTCGCTTGCCCCGCACTGTTGCCGAAAAAGGCGTTTCCGCCGCCGCTCGTGTTGCCAGCCCCGGCGGCAGCGCCGAAAAATGAATTGCCGATACCGTTATTGAAAATGCCTGCTGAGTCGCCAAAAAATGAATTGGCGAAGCCGGTCGTATTGTTTTCTCCCGCCGCCGTGCCGAAGAAGGCATTCACACCGCCGGTGGTGTTCAGTCGTCCGGCAGCACTGCCGAAAAAGGCATTGCGATTGCCGCTCGTGTTTGAGAGCCCGCTGCGGTCGCCGAAAAAGGCGTTGTTCACGCCTGTGTTGGCTTGTCCGGTTTGGTAGCCAAAAAAGGAATTGTTACTGCCCGTCGTGTTGGCGTTTCCGGCGCGAAAGCCGAAGAAAGCATTTGCATTTCCGGTTGTGTTGGCAGAACCGGCTAACGAGCCGAAAAACGAATTGTTTTCGGCGATGTTAAATTCTCCGGCTGTGTAACCGAAGAAGGCATTATTGATCGCCGTCGTGTTGAACTTTCCGGCATTGAAGCCGAAGAATGAATTTTGGCTTCCCGTTGTATTGTTGTTACCGGCGGCTTGACCAAAGTAGGAATTACTGTTGCCTGTGGTGTTTGAGAAGCCTGCCGAAAGCCCAACGAAAGTGTTACTTGCGCCTGTCGTGGTGGCTGACCCCGCACTGTTTCCTAAAAAGGTATTAAAGAAACCTGTGGTTATAGATTGCCCCGCGTTTAGTCCAAGTAAGAGATTGGTGTTGCCGTTAGTCAAACTCAGAATGCGCTGACCGCCGAGATTGAACTGCGTCTGCGCGTTGACGATATTGTAGGAAACCGCGCCGCTGACGGTTAAATTTCCGCCGATTGAAACATTGCCGCCCGCGTCTTGCTGAACGTATCGCGTCGAATTCAGACCGCCGAGTTGCGTTGAATTTTCCGCCGTTTTGCTTTTTATCGAATACGGTGCGGAAAGAATCGGCTGGCGCGGAGCTAAAACCGTATAAGGGTCGGCAGGAAGTTTCTTGACGGAAATTTCTAAAAATCTGTCTGCACCATCGAAAGCCGCCGCGCCAAAATCGAGCGACGTATTAAAAACGCCGTTCGTCGCGGTTACGGTAACATCCGAAATAGTCACACCGATTTGCGTCCCACCAGCGGCGGCGTCAAACAATCGGAACTGCAAAATGTAGCTGCCGTTGGCCGGACTGCCGGCGTCGGTCAACCGACCTTGATAGGTGAATGCCGCAGTCTGGGCGTGCGCAACGTTCACGCCACAATACAATGCGAATAAAACGAAAAGAAATATCGCGCGCCTGGGGTTCCGATCTCTTCCGCACTTCATGGTGTCACCTCTCTATTTGCAGATGCTGGCCTGGGGATGATCGAGACAGAGGAGGTTTTTCAGTGTCTCGATCCGGGTTTGCTGCTGCTTGAGTTGTTCTTGTTGTTGGGTGTTGCGCTGTTGTTGCCGCGCGAGTTGCTGCTGAAGCTGAGTGAGTTGCGTTTGCTGTTCGCGGACAGCGTTGATGAGCACGATATTCAAGTGGTCGTATTTGACGCCTTCGATCTCGCCCTGTTGATTGCGCGTCACTAGGAGCGGCTCGATGGTGGCGACCTCTTCGGCAATCAGGCCGAGATCCGTCGCCCCGTCCGTCTTCCATTTGAAGCTGACCGGGCGCAAACGGCGGACGAGTGTCAAGCCTGCGCTGAAAGGTTTCACCTGTGTTTTGTAACGCAGACTCGACGAGCAGGAAGCGATTTCATTAAAGATGTTACGGCACAGCGACGTGTTCCCCGCAGTGCCGAGTGAAAGGCTGAGCTTGCCGAAAATCGCTACGTTGCCGTCGAAGCGGCCCGCCAGGCCGCCACCCGTGTTACTGCCGAAGATACTAACGCCATTGGTGCCGCTACTGGCGCTCGCCACGCCAAAACCACTGCCTGCTTCCACCGACAGCCTTGCCGCCGGTGCCGCCGTGCCGATACCGATGTTCCCTTTGACAATCAGATCATTTTTCCCCGGCTGCGCGTAGTTGTAGTTATCAGCCACCAGGATGCCACCTGCTTTGAGGCCGGAAGCGCTCGGGAAGTCAGGGGAATTAATCAACTCAAGATAGCGGTTCTGCTCGCCGCCGCCGGCCGCGGTGTAGAGCACGACCGGATTGCCTGCGCCCGGGTCGAGCGCCAGTTTGCCACGGACATCCAGCTTCGTCACCGGGCTGTCTGTGCCGATGCCGACGTTGCCGCTGCCATCGAACTGTACGAAGTTCGTCGGCGGGAGTCCACCAAGTTGCAGCGCGTTGGCCGCCGTCAAGCTGCGCACGGCGTAAGGCGTCGAACTGAGAGGTTGGCGCGGGCTGAGCGTGGTAAACGCCCCCAGGCTCGCGCCCGGTCGCACGCCGATCTCAAGCAGTCGCTCGCTGCCATCAAAGACACTGCCGAAGTCGAGTTGCACGGCGAAGACGCCGTTTGTGATCTGCACATCGTCCCGTGTGAGGGTCGGCCCCTGCTGCACATTTGTGTCGTCGAAGAGCTTGAATTGCAGGTCGTAAGTGCCGTTAGCCGGGCTGCCCGCGTCAATCAAGCGGCCCTGATAGGTGAACGCCGTCGTCTGCGCCAGAGCAGCGCTTGTCGCAAGCGCCCAGATGAGTAGCGGCAGAAAGGCGAATGACCATTTTCTTATCATCGTTTGGTCTCCTTAGGTGAACGGGCTTCTGGCTCGCAGGTACAGAGCAGTCAATGGACAAAGCGTCATCCTGTGACGTAAGCCGGGCGCCTCAGGCCGCGCTCAGTAGATGCGAAGATCTTGCCCGACCTTCTCGTCGCTTTACCTGATGCACCTCACATTGGGTCCGCCATCCGATGTGCCGGCTACCATATCCGTTTTGAAGGTGTTGTTCCTCTTACCGCTGGTTCGGTTTCGCCTGTTTGCGCAACTGCTCTGCTTCTATGTGTCGCTGTTTGAGTTGTTTCATGCCTTCGGGGTCGCGCGCCCACTGGATAGATTTTTCTTCCGGCTGATTGAAAGCGTCTGGGTTAAGGTAAAAGCCGCGTTCGCGTTCGCCTTTCTCCTCTTCGATGTCAAACTTATACTTGCGGGCTGTGGGGTCTGAGCGCACCCCGGTCACCTGCCAACTGACTTCAACATTGGCGGCATTGGTCTTGATGGCAAAGCGATTGCCTTTTATTTTTTCGGCAATGATGGCCTGAGCGAATTGACCGACGACCGTGAGTTGATAACGGAAGTCGCTATTGAGGGCTTCAAGCCAGTTGGGCAGTGTGACGAAAGCGTCGCCGTTTTCATTGGTGATGACGTTGCCGCTGTAGACATTGAGGACTTCTGAAGATTCGATTGCCGCGTGGTTGAGGTACTTGTTTTCGGGGTCGAGAGGGTGGTCTATGTGGAACATCTTCATGCCCGACACCTTCAGATTGCCGGCGACGAAAAGGTCGCCGCGTTGCAATATATTATTTTGAATTTCAACGGTGCCCCGGAATATTCCGGCAACTCCCTCCCCTGCGAATCGTGAGCTCGTAGCAAAGACAGCCGCCTCAGTTGGATTCGTGCTGCTTGTCGTGCTTTCCACGCCGTTACCGTTGGCACTATCTGCAACCACGGCTGATGCATTCGTGCTTATGCCAAATACACCAGTATTACTTGAGCTAACTCCGCGAACCCCGACCCCGCTGGTCGATTCGCCATTTACGCCGAAGCCGCTTGTGCTGGCGCCCAATACGCCAGTGTTGCCAGTGCTTTGACCTCGCACACCGGGGCCGTTGTCGCAAAATCCAACTACCCCACGTGGGCCCGGCAGTATGGGGTTTACGCCGCCACATTGAGCCACAATGCCGCCGCCGCCGCCAGTGTTGTTGACAAAGATTCCAGGCGTCGAGCTAGACACAACAATCGACAGCCCTGAGGTTGGTGTCGTCGAGCCGATGCTCAAACTGCCGAAGGTTCCACCACTAGCTGTGATGGTTCCGGCGACCGTCAGTTTTGAGGTCGGCGAATCGGTGCCGATGCCTACGAGTCCGTCCTTGTCCTCAAAGATGGTCGAGTTGCCGATGACCGAGTTGCTGCTGGTGAAGCCTGTCCATTTGGTCAGCCTTCCTACCGTGCCGCTGCCAAGCACCTGAAGATTGGGCGCGGCGGCGGCGGGCGTGATGCTGAATGGCGAGCCGCTGGCGTCTGTACTTTTGGAAGGCATCAGAGAAAACCCGGCTCGTCTATTGATTCGCGTCTGCGCCAGCAGGTTAGTGAATAACATCTCGCCACTTGATTCAGTTTTATTGCCTGTGCTGCGAGTTTCTTTTACGGAGTTCTGCGCCTGTGCCGGATGGCTGAATGCTCCGCACAAAAGCGCTGCGATAACGATGATTGAAAATGTTCTGGTGGTTTTCATAATCTTCTCTTATTCCTTTCGTTTGATATTGTTGGCTTAGCGGTTTTGTTTGAGGCGCGGCAAAGCGTGTCACGCCTCTATTGAATGGCGATCCGGCAAAACCAGCCTTCCTCGTGCCTGAGCTTGTCTGATGGATGACTGGCTCTGGAAAAAGAAAGCTCATAAACTCGGCTTCCAATGGGCGAGCATCCAATCAGCCCTTGTGTAGGCAATGGTCGCACCGCGCAGGTAGCGCAAGGCTCGACTGACAACCTGTCCGTTGGCCAGCACATTGTAGAAGACCAAGGTAATGTCGCGGTCCTTGAGACGAAAGCCGTCAGCGATTTCAAAGAATACGGAAATCTCAGAATCGCCGGGCACAAAGGCCTCGGCGACGCTGGCCTTATCAACCGTCAACGGTATGCCGCCAGTGAATGGGCGCTTCCAGGTCAGGGCGATAAGCGGTGCGGGTGGCTGTGGATCCTTCAGGTCCAGGTGTGGGTTGCTCGCAAAGGCGAGGCCGGAGAAGGCCGGCGAGAGTTTAGCTGCGAAGACCTGAAGCGCACCTGGAGAGACCGGATGACTAGACCAGGGCTGAATGGTTCCGGGCACATTTTTTATATAAGGATGGAGGTGAAGCCCGCTGATGGGCGCGACCGGATCGGCTTTGGTCTCGAAGACAAGGTTAAATCGCGGGTCAATCTTTTCTGTAATACTGATGGTGAAAAGACCCGAAGCCGTAAGCGAAGGCGCGATGCTGATGTGAATCAAAGGGTGTGGCAATAAGGGATCTTCCGCCCACTGGCCCAGCCAATTTGCGGGCGATTCATTCACAGAAGGAACCAGACTGTATTGCGGCGGCGGCGTGTTGGGAAACTGAGGGACGAAGTCCAGATCGCGGTCAAGGGTAAAGTGAGCACTGGTCTTGGCCGGGTTTCCGCACCCGGACATTGAACTCGCCGTGTAGGTTTTCCAAAATGTGACGGGAGGCTCCGGTTGCTTGGGCTTGAAGATCGCCAGGTCGTAAAAGACAGGGCCGTTGCAGTTTGGCCGGCCAAGGATTTGAAGGATTCCTGAGACCAGTTCCTCCAGACCGGGGACGAAGACATCCTCAATGAAAGCCCCGACCGAATCTACGATAACTGGCGATATCTCTTCGATGCCTGCCGAAAAGATTTTGGCAGCGGGAAGACCGCTGTTTTCAATAACCAATTGGACAGCCTTGATATAGACTGCTGTAAGACCCTCGGCAAGCTTGGCAGCAATCTTGCCAGCGGCTTCGATTTGTTCGTTCCAGTCGTAGGAACCAAGATTCATAACAACAAAACTTGCTGTAACCAGGTCGGTGTCCGAGCAGGCGACTTCAGAGGAAACCGCAAGCAGGTGGTCGCCGGATTCGAGAATCCGTGACCCGTTTTGATTGACGAGAGCTATTTTGTCGGTGCGAATCAGTTGGTCATTGACGAACCAGGTGACGAATAGCCAATCATTGTCGGAATGATCGGCATCGCTCTTCTTGGTCAGTATCTCAATTTGGTCGAAGGTTAAAATGGATTTTCCCATTTTGATTCTCCTTATATGAAACTAATGATTGTGATTTATCATCCTTCCGGGGTGAGGAGCCGGATGTGGATAAGCCGACAGCCTTGACGCCGGAAGGCTCAGGCTGCTTCTTCGTCATAGGATTTTCTTATGACTTTCTTATAGTCTTTGCATCAGGTTCTTGCGCTCAATACCGAATTGCTAAAGCGAATTGTGTTTTGGTTTCCTGAGTTGAGAGGAGGTCAAAGACGTCCGCACCAGCGGTCAAAGACCGCTTTTAAACTCACCGTCAGTAAAATCATTTGCAATCTGCTCTAAACCCATTGGTTTACGATTCGGGAAATCTGCTGCCTCTTGAAATCAGCACTCCGTCATGTAGCGAGCAACGAGTTGATGCAGACCATTAGTGAGCCGTCTTCGGTCTCCACGAAATGAAGCTGGCTGGCTTCGACCCGCCGGTAAATAGCCCGCGCGGTTACTTGAGCCAAAGCCGCCGCCTCGTCCACACTCACCATCTGTGCCTGCCCTGCGCACTCCGCACAGCAGCGCGGCTCACGGTCGTCCAGCCTCTTGATGATCAGCACCTGCTCTCGCTCTACAATGATCTCCGTCTTCTTTCTCTTCATGCCGCTCCTAACGGATGAACTTCGGGTTGCCTCAGCTTGACGCAGCCGCACCATAGCCTGAAAGAGCTTCAAAAGTCCTCATAAAGCTTCCACATTTTTCTCATTTTTTCTTCACAAGCTTTTTGGGCAGCGAATTTCTGCACATTGAAGTGTCCGCTTGACAAAAAACGCCCCTCGGTTGGAGACCCTACGTGCGGATGGCAAGGTGGTAGCGCAAGGCAATGTCGTTCGTTCGATGAACGAGAATGCATACA
>JANMSG010001071.1:0-9518 GCA_031389065.1 Acidobacteriota bacterium
ATCAGCAACGCCAACACCTTCAAAATAGACTCGCAGGCTGGCTAACAAAAAAGCAGCGGCAAATTCGGTTGAGAGGCAATCTGCGGACCGCTACACCTGAGCGATCCGCAGCTTGCCTCTCAACTATATGCTCGGCACACCAAGTTTCGGGACGAGAAATGAATTGATAGAATCTGGTCTTCCAAAATAAATAGAAGAGAGGAGCCAGATGCTTACTCACGAAGATTATTTGCAGCAGACCCTATTTCAAGTTCTTGATGACGCAGATGAACGGGTTGCCGGCGCGCTGTTTGATAAAGCCCAGCGAGTTCAGGCGCACGACCGATCTGCGAACCGAGTCGCTTTCGTTGCCGCCGATGCAGAAAGCAAAGCCACCCTGAGAGTCTTGTCCAATCTCAATTACAATAACCGAGTGTGAGACATAGTTTGTGTGAGTCCTCGCAAAATTGAAATCGAAATGGTTGCCTCCACGATTGTGCTGAATGATGTCACCGACGTTCGGCGGGTGGGCAGTAATGTCGAGACCGTGGAAGACACCCTGTGCATTGAGAGCATTTCGAATCGCCTTGTTGACGAATACCGAATGCGCCATGGCGAATCTGAACTCATCAGCCGTGGCCCCGGCCTTTTTGACGCACCACGAGATAAAGACGGCAGACCAGGGCACGCTCGTACAACTGGTAAACGGGAAGCCTATCTCTTGGGTCCATTTCTTAATCTGCTTACAGAGCGTCGGGTCAGCTTCGTTGGTAAATTGGAATTGGCTGTGTTGAGCTTGCGCGGTGTCGGCAAGCCGCTTGGCAAATGTTGAAGGTGTTGGCATCAGTTTTCTCCTTTGAAGTTATCATTATGCGGCAGATCAACTATCGGAATCAGAATGGAATTATCTTCAATGGCACGCAAAGTAGTTGAAGGAAGGGACACCGCTTCAGGAATCATTAAAGTTATTCCAAGTGATTGACCCGCCTGTGTAAAAACCAAATTAAAACAGTTCTATACCTAACTCATTAAAGACTGTTTCTATTGGCGTGAAGAACCCGAACCCTCCTGTTCCTGCGATATGCAAGCCCAGTATGCCGCCAGTTCTACCGTCAAGAACGGCAGCTCCAATGTCACCTGGACCACAAACTGTTCTATAGACAGCTAAATCTCGAAAGACAGCAATCCGGTCGCCGAGAACAGGTATTCGTATCGGGAAAGTCGCATGGACGCCAAGTAGACTCCCACTCTGTCTACCAGTTGCATCCCCTGACCGCAGCAGTGGAATGCCCGCCATTCTTGCAAGAGCAGCGGGAGACATTCTCTGAACCCCTCGAGGCCTTCCTAGATCGAGGATAGCAGGGTCTGCTATTTGATTGTTGTCAAGCTCTGCAATTGCTGCATCAACTGTATTTAAGCTGCCCGGAACAATCCGTGAGAATGCAACCAATCTTCCTACCCTGTTAATCCCAGGAGCACGATCAAAATCAGCCGGTTGTTCAACAGGATCGCCGCTTTGTGCCATGCCCGCACGAGCAAGGACATGTGAGCAACTCAATAGCAATGGTCTGTTGTCGTTTATCAACCTTACGATCAAGCCGATGGTGCCACTAGTGCCGAGGAAATGGCCGATTGATGATCCGGGGCGCAAGGGACGAAATTGTAGACCACTCTGAGCCACAGGCGTTCCCGGAAAGGGCTCTATATCTGTCAAAACTTCTTCTTCCAAACTATCAAATGACAATTTCGGAGGAATCTTCTCGTATGACTTTAGCCTGGACTTAGCGAGTTTTTCGCGGACGAAGAACTTTAAGCAGAATTGCCCAGCAACAGGCTGGCGGTTGGCATATTTTTCACCGACTGCAAAGCCAATTATATTACTGCGCCAATGCCAGGAAGCTATACGCTCAATATCCTTTCGCCGCTTCTTGGAATGTGAAGTAACAGGCTCCTCTTCTCCGGTTTTTTGCAGAAGCAGAGGTGTTAGTGCTTCTGCGGCAAGTGATGCAGCTTTTAGAGGTACATTAACTTTGTAGGCAATTTTTGAATAGTCGCTTTCCAGCAGAAATGTGCCCATGTTGATTAAACTGCGACCATTCACACTGGTCAAAGAAGCGCTCGGTACCAACTGAATTGCAGTTGGCGAAGGCCCACCGCGCGCTTTCAAGTGTATATTCAATAGTGAGACATTGCTACTTCCGAAGATGCGCAACTCTTCAAACTCTTTCTTCGACCATCTTCCGTTATAATAAAGATACCAGCGCTGAGTTTCGACCGCTGTCTGGTTATCCTTCCATTTAAGAATATGTATGATGCAATAGGAGTTAGGTCGCCTCAACGCTCTATTACCCAGTGTAAGAGTAATAAGTTCTTCTGCGTTATCGAGGTTGAGAGAGGCATCACTAATGTTGATTAGTCCGGCAGCGTTGTTCGAGAGTAACTGAGGTGGACCCGGTATCGTTATTGTCTGATCCTGCGCCCAACCTGCATGCGCTAAGCAGCAGATCCAAATAGTAACGAGAATGATACCATGTTTCATTTTCTCTTCCTTTTGAGATAGTCTCTTTGCAAGTCACGAATTTAGAATGTTGATGGCTGTCGCAACCGCTTGGCGTAAGGCGTCATCTTTAGTCGGCCCAACGGTTCTATCATGGATTTCGGAATAATTTTTTATTCCTACTCCGCTTCCTTGTGGGATGAGCACAGTCTTGATGTTTTTCATCTTCTCCTCAAGCGATTCTCTGGACTGTTGCGTCTGCTCTTTTACGTGTTGGGCGGCGTCGGCCTTTTGCGTCTGTCGGTTGATCTCGTCCTTCAGCGAATCCTCATTCTGTTGTGAGGGAAGTCTCCCGAAGTAATAGCCGATAATGACGAAGATAATGGGTTCAAGGCGACTAACCATACTTTGGTCGGCCAGCGGCTTGAGCGATCCGAAGAGGGCTGCGCTGTAAAGAAGAACGAATACGATTGTCAGTGCGACCATTATCCAATTCTTCAAAGCGTTTGTTCTCTCGTGTCCGCCAACCATATCTTCTTTGAGTTTGGCCGTCATAAAATCATCCGATCAGGAAACTCACTGGAGGAAAACCCCATTGCAAAATCAACGGGTCTTGTACTATAAATTACGCCATTCATAGCAAAGAAAATTGTACTTTTGGAAGGCGACTGGTTGAGTTGGAAACTCTTCCCTCTCTCGCCTCATTACATAACGCACCAGATCGGCTAGGAAACTATCTTCCGAATGGTAAGATTTTTTGATTCGACCTTCTCAGTACAATCTATTTTTTAATGAAGACGATTTGCTGTTGGCTGTGTGATAGGAGAATTGGTCCCTATGCCCTCATCCTCAGAAATAACCGATCTCCTCATTGAATGGGGTAATGGTGATCAAACGGCATTAGCACAATTGATTCCTTTAGTCGAAAGAGAGCTACATCGGCTCGCTCATCGTTATATGCGTCGAGAACAACCTGGTCATACTTTGCAAACGACCGCCTTAGTCAATGAAGCATTTCTCCGGCTCATGGACCAGAATAGGGTTCGGTGGCAGAACCGAGCTCATTTTTTTGGCATTGCCGCGCAAATCATGCGCCGCCTTCTACTAAACTATGCGCGTGATCAAAAGCGTGCGAAACGTGGGGGCGGGGGCCTACAGATTTCGCTTTCCGAAGTTGATGTAATATCAACCCAGAAATCCCTTGAGCTCATCGCCCTTGATGATGCGTTGAATCAATTGGCGTTGGTGGATGAGCGAAAGAGCAAAATTGTTGAGTTGCGTTATTTTGGTGGCCTCAGCGTCGAAGAAACGGCAGAAGTGCTGAAGATCTCTGCGATCACGGTGATGCGTGACTGGAATATGGCAAAGGCCTGGTTAGCCCGCGAAATGACAAATGAAAAATAACGACTGGCAGCGCACTGAAGAATTGTTCCATACCGCATTGGGCATGAGCCCGGATGATCGGGCATTGTATCTGGCACAGGCCTGCCTCGAAGACGCTTCGCTACAAACGGAAATCGAATCCCTAATCGCTGCCTTTGAAAACCAAAATGGATTCATAGAGCAACCCGCCTTCAGCCTCGGCTTGCAGGTGTTGTCGGGAGAAATAAAAGAAGAAGCTCTGGTCGGAAAACAGATTGGCCGCTACAAACTATTGTCGCTGCTTGGCAAGGGGGGAATGGGCGAAGTTTACCTGGCACAAGACGATCTGCTCAACCGAAAGGTTGCTCTCAAGTTCCTCTCCAATAAGCTTACCAATGATGCCTGGGCCAAGAGACAATTGATGAAAGAGGCGCAGTCCATAGCCAGGTTGGACCATCCGAACATTTGCACCGTCTATGGCTTCGAGGAGCAGGATGGGTACAACTTCATCCTGATGCCCTATATTGAAGGCGAAACGCTCGCCTGCCTGATACGCGAAGGACTCCTTGAAGCAGAGCAGATTCCCGGCCTCGCCCTCCAGATTATCAGCGCCCTGGTAAGTGCACACTCTCATGGCATCCTTCACCGGGACATAAAACCGCAAAACATTATGGTCGCAGCCAACGGGCAGGTGAAGGTTCTCGATTTCGGGCTGGCCAAGCTGATTCAGCAAAAACAAGACGCCCTTGGCATGCTCGACAGTGAAAGTCAGAACTCACAACTGGGGCTGGTCAGAGGAACTGTAGCCTACATGTCTCCGGAACAATTGCGGGCTGAGAAGCTTGATTTCCGAAGCGACATCTTCAGCTTTGGCATCATCCTTTACGAGATGATAAGTGGCAGCAATCCCTATTCGTACGCCAGCAACGCGGATACCATTTCGGCGATTTTAACGCGTGACCCTCCACTGCTGACCCATTTGACAGCCCCTATCTCAGGGCTGGCGCAAATTGCGCAGAAGTGTTTGAAGAGGGACAGAGAACAACGTTATCAATCGGCGAGCGAACTTCTTCTTGACCTTGACAATCCTTCTAAAAAAACCGCCTCTCGGGCAAGCTGGAAATATGTCCAGAACTTTCGCAGTTCCATGGTTTTTGCCCTGCTTATCTTGCTTCTAATAGCCGCCTCATTTCTATACCTTCAACCGCGGCGAGTTCGGTCGCTGGCCATCCTTCCGATTGTTATTCGCAGTGCTGGCGACAACACGCAATCACTGAGCAAAGGGCTTACTGAGGCTCTCACCAATAAACTTTCACGACTGTCTAAACTGCGGGTGATCGCGCCAACAATTACCCCCAATTATGAAGATGAACAAGTTGCTCAAAAAAAGGCAGGGAGGGATTTCAATGTTGATGCCGCCTTTCATGCAACGTTGACCCCTGAGGAGGAGTCTCTGGCCTTGGAAGTCAGCCTGGTGAATGCAGCAGATGGAGCAATCATATGGCAAGATAAGTACACCGTAGCGCCTGGAGAATTATTGAGTCTTCAGGCAGACCTTGCTTATCAAGTAGCCTCCCACCTGCAGTCTTCACTGAGCGAAGATGAAAAGCGGCTTTTATTTGCGCGCCCCACCGAAAGTGAGGAAGCCTTCAGGCTGTATCTCTACGGGCGCAGTTATTGGAACGATAGAAGTAATAGAGAGAGTATTAAGAGAGCCATTAGTTTCTTTGACCGGGCGATCAAATTAGACCCTGCCTATGCAAAAGCCTATGCCGGGCTGGCCGATTCCTACGTCTTACTGAGCGCCGTTACCTTTGGTCGCCCCTTATCAACCGAAGAAGCCATGCCGCAAGCCCGATGGGCTGCGAAAAAAGCGATAGAGATTGACGATACGCTTGCCGAGGCACATACCTCATTAGCCCTCTACCTGTTAAAGTACGAATGGAATTGGCAAGAGGCTGAAAGAGAGTTCAAACGAGCGATTGAGCTAGATCCGGAATACCCCCCGGCGCATTTCTGGTACGCAAGGCTTCTGGGATTAATCGGGCGTTGGCCAGAGTCTATCAAAGAGAGCGAGATCGCCAAAGAGCTGGAGCCCTTTGCCCCTCCCTCCCTGCAGAATCTCGGGCTTGCCTATTACTACTCACGACAATATGACAGAAGTATAGAGTATTGCCTGATCAATCTTGAAAAAAATCCCAATCACCTGGCGACATTAAATGTCCTTGGTTTATCCTATCTGCAAAAAGGGATGTTGAAAGAATCTATAGAAGTGTTTCAACAATTGTATGCCGCAGACAGGTTCTACGGAGCAGCCCCATTGGGCTTTGCGTATGCCAAGGCTGGAAGAAGAAATGAGGCGTTGGAAACTCTGGGTGAATTGTCCAAACAGCCCGATAGCCCTGTACAGGAAAAAGCCATCATTTGGTTCGGTTTAGGCAATAATCGCGAAGTGTTTCAGTTGCTGAAACAAGCTTGCGAAGATCGGTTCGCAACCTTTCCTCCCTTGCTGATGGACCCGTTGCTCGATGGCCTTCGTGCAGACCCGGAGTTTGTCAAACTGGTAGAATGCGCCGGTCTTACAGAAATCAATAACCGGTTGCGATCTGCCGGGTATTAAGCGAATCTAATGCGCAGCTTCAAGCTCAAGGGCATCTGTGGCAGGAAGCGATTTCCGCTGCGCCTCGATGAGCGACAAAGCCGCGTTGAATTTTGCTATCAGAGATTTTGCGTCGGGTCTTTGCAGGGGATCTGGAGCAATCAGTTCGCGTATGAGGTCGTCTACGAAAGCAGGCACATCTCGCCGGAGTACCGATATGGGTACAGGCTTTGAAGCCTCCAGCCATCTCCCTGTCAATAAGTAGTACAGGTTTGCTCCAACAGCATAAATATCTTCAGCAGCCCTGGACTGTAGAGGATATTTATTCTGGCATTCTGGCGGCGAGAATTCGGGGGTGTTCCATGGCAAGGGATCAGGCTCATCCAGAGGACAGGCTCCTTCAAAATCAACCGGTCTGAACTCACCCTTCTTCGTCACGATCAGATTCGCAGGTTTACAATCCCGCCAAGCCCATCCGGCGGTGTGTATCTTGGAGATGATGAGTGACATCTGAAGGCCAAAATGCAAGGCTTGAGAAATTGACAGCCGGGCTTTTCTCTTATTGAGCAACGCTTGAAGACTATTTCCTTCAATAAATTCTGTAACCAGATAATAATTGCGATCGAGCTCAAAGGAAGAATAGATTGTTGCGACATTCAAGCCAGCCGTCTGTAAACGACCGAGCACCCGTTCTTCATTTCGTATTCTCCAGTTGCCATCGCGACCATCCCAACTGATTTCGCCACCCGCGCGCCCTTCTTTTATTACGCAAAGGCGCGGTATCGAATCGCTTAGATCAACCCCTTGATAGACACCGCCTTTCCCCCTCTGGCTCAGGGCACGAAGTACCAAGAGATTCGTACTAAACGGACTATTAATTATCTTCGCTTTTCGCACCGGGCGTTTGTTAATAAAGGGATCAGCTACCCAGTCAGGCTTTGCGGCTCCGTCTTCGCATAGGTCTGGGATCAACTCTCCCTCTGGATTTCGAATAGCCTGAGTGGTTGTGCCATCCGGGTTAATTATTTGTAAAGGCTGGAAGCCGCCGTAGCGGTAATAAACACAGCTATCCGGCCGGAACTTCAGGTCAAATGGCACGGCCGGGGCGGACAGTCCGAGGGTCAATTTATGCAAGCGCCGCGCTAGAAACATAGCCTCTTCATCACTACGCGGGTAGACGGTGATAAACTTCCCGACCTGGCTATACTCTTGACCAAGCCCTGAGTTGATCTGACTCAGCTTCTGCAGGGACGAAGGAGCCTTAAATTGAACCTGGCGGGCATATAGAAAAGGGGCAACCTGTTCGAGGACCTCGCAGGCCGTCAACAGGTTTGCCGAAATATGAAGTTTCCACCCTTGCTCTGGATCAGTCGCCCGTGTTGCGCGGCTGTACCTCCATATTGAATCTTTCGGAGCGACAGGTAAATACGTTCTACAAAGCGCCTGCCACGACCTTGAAAGCGACTGAGCCAGGGCGTTCACGTCGCGGCAGCTTGGAGCCGTTAGGTTCGCATTTTTGCTCACATCCATATTCATTTCAAGGCTCCGGGAGCAAATCTTTGTCAATATTATCTGGACCTTGTGTTGCTACATTCGCCAGAGTGTTGGTCCTGGTGTTGCTTCCGCAAACGGCGTTCGCAACGATATAGACGTTACTTTCTATCACATAGTCTTGATCTTTCAAGTCATCTTTAAATGTCAACCTTTTGAGCTGCTCAGGCGCATTCTCGCCGACAATCTCCTTCATATATTTTTCCCATTCTACGGAAGCAGGTCCTTTCAGAATCGCTTGCAGCGCAAGGTTAGATAGCCGTTTCGCAAAAGCTGACTCTGTAGATAAAGCCGGATTTTCAAGAGCGGCCTTTTTTGCGGCAGCCAATTCTATTTCTACGTTAGCGTTTATCATTTTCAACTTCTCAATGATCGTTTTGTCCATAAATTTTCTCCTTTTCTCGTGATCTTCAGAAACTGCATTTGCCTTCTCTAAAGGTACAGTTTTAACAGCCCAGCGGGTTTACGACATCGGCAAAAACCAGCAGATCCGCCATGCCAAATTCCCCGTCTTTTTTCTGTCCCAGGTCGGGTTTCCAATCAGGCTCCTTAAGAATGGAATGCTGGCTCACCCACAGGAGTTCTATAAATGTCTCCGCAACAATACGGCTACCGACTGGGCCTAAGATTTTCCCTTCGTGGCGGACCTGAGCTTCCTTCAAGATGTAGTACCACAATGGCGTCTCCTCATCAAATTTATGTTTTTTCAATACATCTCTGTGTGGTCCTTCCGCAATCTCGCTCGGCGACAGAGATCTCAGGTCAAGATTTTTTGCTTTAAGTTTTTTCGCTACATCCTGGCCAGACGGCAGTCCATAGCGACTCCCGCGGATTAAATCAAGAACGGGCAGCGATTGGAATTCCGGTTTGGTTATTACCAATCTGATCGTATCTTTGAAATCTTTCAGGCCTGGTGTAAGGCTAGTATCAATCTTTCTCGCCTTGTTAGATTTCGGATTATTAGCTATGCCGTTAAAGCCAGTGAAATCGAAAAAGCGAGTCCAATCAATAATCCACTCGCTCGGTAATTGCCCGCCGCCTTTCCCCATAGTCCCATTACGGCCCGAAAGTAGAAAGAGGTCTAAAAGCCGAGCCGGGTGCTTATTAGGGTCACGATCCGAAGATTGAAAAATGCGATTCCACTCGTATGTGTCGCGCAGCATGCTATGGCCCAGGCGGAATGCTCCGATTGAAAATTCGATTGGGATGAAGGGCCATTTCCCATCAATGTTTCTGGGCCGGTTTTCACGCACGTCCTCGAATACCGATTCCAACACCGAATCCAGTACCGGTTGCTCGATGATCTTTGGCAGGAAATCGTGCAGCACGACCCATTGATAATGCTGAACCACTTTCTTGCGCGTCCTCTCAAACAAAGTGTCGTCGTGAAGGTTGTTATTCGGGTTGAGATGCTCTGCGACTTTATTATGGAACCTGAGGAACGCGACCGTAACCTGCGCTAAGGCCAGGTTCGCATCATTGCGCGGGTCACCGAGGGTGGCTTTGTTCTGGTCATTGGGATTGGGTCTC
>JANMSG010001113.1:0-2302 GCA_031389065.1 Acidobacteriota bacterium
GTTTGTTCGACAACCATCGGCACAAGTGCCATGTGCATATCGTAATTCTTATCAAAGTTACTCATGATATTTATAGCTTAGTTTGTCCTTGAATTATTGGCAAAGCAGGAGTCGATTTCATCCGCCGTTTGCGTGTTGCAACGTGTGCGATTTCGAGAGTCGCAGACCATGCTAATTTCGGCTTACCCTTCAGCCTGACTCCCTTCATCGGCGCTTTCCTTTTCGACTTCTTTTTCTTCTCCTACTACTTCTTTAATATCAGCGGAATTGATGATTAGGTCAAGGGCTTTTTGATGTTTGATCTGCTCTTTGATGGTATCGAGAGCCCCTTCCTTTGTCAAGCGTGCTTTCAGAGCCGCTACCGCCTGTTTGCTGGCTTGTGCCATCACCTCAATCTCTTCGTCCAAGTCCTCATCACTGGCTTCGATTTTTTCCGCTTCAACGATGCGTTCCAATATGAAGAAGCCTCGCACATCATCCAACGCTTTTTCGCGCTGCGAATCAGCCATTGCCTTCCAATCAAGGTCTAAACTTCGCACGTCTATGCCTGAACGCATCAAGTTGTTGATGGATTCGCTGAAGCGTTGTTGCGTCTGTTTCTCTACCATTTGCTCAGGCACTTCGAACTTATTGGCGGCAATTAATTTCTGCATCGCATCGCTTCTGAGAGCGTCTTCTACGTGCTTTGCATTTCTCTCCTCATAATTGGAGCGAATCTTGGCGCGCAGTTCTTCAACAGTTTTCACGGTCTCGTCAATGCCGCTCAAAAACTCTTCATCCAGTTCCGGCAACTCTTTGGTGCGAAGCGTGGTTACTTCTAAATCGAAGTGCCAGCGCCGACCGGCGAAATTCGGATCCGGGTACTCTTTCGGATAATCAATGGTGACGGACTTCTTTTCACCGGTTTGAGCGTTTAGTAATGCTTCATCAAAAGTTTGCAGATTGCCCTCTGCACCTAAAGTAATGTCAATGCTTTCTTCTGCGAGTTCGTTTAATTTTTCAACTTCTACTTCGTCAGCTTTACTCTCGGCTTCGTCGTTTTCGGCGCTTGCTTTAATATCCTGACTCTCGGCTTCATTGTTTTCGGCTTTTGCTTCAATTTCATTGCTCTCGGTTTCGGCTTCGTCAATGGTAGTTTCAGCGTTGTCGTTTTCGACTGTTGCTTCTACGTCGTCGCTTTTAGCTTCTGCCGCATCTTCTGATTTAGTTTCTTCAGTCGTTTCCTCGCTCTTGGCTTCTGTTTCGAGCAGTGTTTCTTCGCTGCTGGTTTCTTCGGGCTGGTATTCGAGGTCAGCTTTGCCGTTCAATGAAATGGTTACGATGTCGCCAGTTTGCGCTCCGCGATCTTCAACAGGCACGAGCTCTGCTTTGCCTTCGCGCAGCATCTCTATGGCTTTGTCAACTTCGGCGTCTGTGGTTTCATGAACATGTTTCGAGAGCGAGAGGTTTTTGTAATCGGGCAACTCAAATTCGGGGGCGACTTCAATCGAGAAGGTAGCGTTTATGGAATTGTCATCGCCGAATTTCATGTCGTCGAGTTTCGGTTCGGCTACGACCTTGAGCGATTTTTCTTTGATGGCATTATCGAATGAAGTCGGTAGAAGTTCGGCGACAACTTCATCGCGGAGTTCTTTGTGGAAACGAGTTTTGACGAGACCTACGGGAGCGTGCCCTGGACGGAATCCTGCAATCGTGATGCGCCGAGCATAAGTTTTGGCTTTGCGGTCAATCTCTGCGAGAACCACATCGCTGGGAATCTCAATATGTAATTGTTTCTTACATTTTTCCTGATCAGTTACGGTTATATTCAATTTCTTATTCGCCTTTCAAAAACACCAAGTGACCAGCGCCTGTAATTTTTGCATCCTTGGCTTGTCACGGATTGAGTAAATAGAGGATGCCGGGAGCGGGACTTGAACCCGCACACCTCTCGGTACAGGCTTCTAAGACCTGCGTGTCTGCCAATTTCACCATCCCGGCTCTTATTCAGTGGAATCGTTATCAAAGTGAGTTACTGCTGAATTTCTCACGGCTACTGAACAAATAAAATAATAGAAAATATTAACGCTTGCAACCACACAAAACAATTCCTTACTTGAAGCGCGCAAGCTCAAGCAAATAATATTAAGGCATGACATTGGACTTTTTGCTGAAAACTTTGCGCAAGGCTTTTCAAAAATCATCACAGCAAAAGCAACTTGCGCGCCCTAATGAAAGGCAAGATGACCAATTGAATGCCACTGCAAACGACAGCTCTCATCATTCAAAAGAGAGTTTTGATGACGAAGCCATAGACCCTTTC
>JANMSG010001123.1:0-6643 GCA_031389065.1 Acidobacteriota bacterium
TTGTTCTTGCCGAACCCATCCATTCACAGGGCGATGCCCTGGGCTATTGAATTGCGCCCCTTCGGGGCTTTGACCTGAATAATCGTTAAATGTCGAATTCACGTTACCTAAGTAGCCGGGCAAAACTAGAGAGGAGCAATGGCAGTATTCGAAAGTGATTCATACGTGCGCATCTAATTCATACATTCAGACGGTTATCGCTGCGGATATTGTGCGGCGAGTTTTTCCTGCAGTTTGACTTTAACCAGAGGCCATTCCGAAGCAATGATGCTGAAGTAGACGCTATGACGTATGCGACCGCTTGCGGTAATCATGTGGTTGCGAAAGATGCCTTCTTCTTTCGCGCCAATTCGCAAAATGGCGTTGCGTGAACGCTCGTTGATGGAATCGGTTTTGAGTTCAAGGCGGATGCACTTCAAGGTTTCAAATGCATGGCAGAGCATTAAATATTTGGCTTCGGTGTTGACGAAACTGCGCTGCCAGTTTTTGCCTATCCAGGTCCAGCCAATCTCCAGGCGATAATTCTCGCGGCTGATATTGCCGAACCTGGTGCTGCCGACGACGCGCCCTGACTCTTTTTCAATCGTCGCAAAAGGCAGAGCGATTTCGTGCTGTTCTTCGCGTAAAGCCACCGCGATATATTGGCGCATATCCTCGCGTGTACGAACAGGGACGGGATTCAAAAGCCAGATGTCTTCGTCGAGTCCAACTTCGCACATCTGCGCGTGATGCTCAAACGACAAAGGTTCAAGAACAACGCGCTTACCTTCAAGCGTCACAGGTTCCACTTTCATTGGCTCAATAAGCATCTCTCTTTGCCTCATTTTACTTTTCGTATTCAATTTTGAAATCTTCGTAAACGTAGAAAGTTGTTTCTACATCTGTGAGGTGTTGTATCAATAAAGGTTTTACTTGCGTTTCCCAATCCAGCTTGCCTAAACCTGCGCCAATCTTAGGCAACGACACAGATTCTACATGGTGCTTTTTACAGTATTTTACGAGATTGCGTAAACCTCGATTTAGATAGCTCAAAGTTGCATGGTACATATCAGGTTGAGTTGCAATATAAATTACACCGGGACGATTTTCATTGGGAGGTACTGCAAATACGTCACCCCCGGAAAAGGAATTATTTCGAGTGAATTTCTTAAACTGTTGTTGAACATCAGCCCATTTGGTAGATATTTTTAACGCTAACCCTGTGCCCAAGCCTTCCTGCGAACCTGTAGCAACACCTTGCGCGATATACTGAGTTTTCGCGTCAAGCAAATTGCCACTCACAAACTCAAGCATGGAATCTATACCTTCATTTTTTCGGTTTCAAATCTTGCGTGAAGAGCAATTGATAGGCGCGATAATTGCTCAACACTTTGGCGACGTAATCTTTCGTTTCGGGCAAAGCGATTTCGGCAACTAAACGATCAACATCGGCAGACCGGGCGCGAAATATCCAACGCTCTACGCCTTGCTCACCGGAGTTGTACGAAGCAGCAACAGCTTGCGGATTGTTCGGAAACAGCTGTAACAAATCCGCCACGTAGCGCACGGCTAAACGCACGGCGACATCCGGTTCATAAACATCATCAAGCTCGAAGTTATTCAACTGCTCTTCGTTTGCCATTTTCAAAGCGGTCTCTGCGATAAATTGCAAAAGCCCTCGCGCCGCCGCCGGACTCTTCACCGTCGGATTGAAACGACTCTCTTGACGCGCAAGCGACAACACCAGACGCGGATCAACCCCGAGCTTTGCAGAGTAATGATTCAAGACATCGCGATAAGGTG
Source organism: Acidobacteriota bacterium (assembly GCA_031389065.1). Taxonomy (GTDB): domain Bacteria; phylum Acidobacteriota; class Blastocatellia; order UBA7656; family UBA7656; genus JACQDB01. Next base: position 1,783 of record JANMSG010001123.1, read on the forward strand.
CCGGATAAAGCATCTCTATTAAATCCCTGGGCATAAGCTCAAGCCTGTAATCTTGCGGGACTGATCTGAACAGAGGCTCTGCAAAGGCAACCGCATAATACCCTTGATCGCCGCGATTGCTGTAAACAGCCAGCGAATACGGCACGCTGCCGCCGCTTTGCGCCGCTGTAGAACTGACGAGAGCGTTTGCTGTATTGGGCAAAAGCGGAGCATTTTCATCCGTAGAAATCGCTGTTGCGCTTGCGCCGCCAAAGCCCCCCAATCGCAATTCCGTCGCGCCTTCGTCGTACAAGCCTAAGAAAATCAATTCTGCGGCAAGCGTTTTGTTTGACGCGTCCGTCCGCTCATTCGATGTCGCAACACTGCGCGCTGCGGGAATCAAACTGTACTTCCAAAGGGAAGCATAAGCCGGAAGGTTGTTGTAACTGGCGCGAAGAATAGTCAACAAATTGCGTTGCGCGTTTTCGTCATTGGTTAATCTGAGAGCTTGATTCGCCGCGTCTTTCGCTTCACCGTAACGCCCAGCGGCCTGCGCCGCTTTCGCCTGTTCCCGGTAACTTTGAAAGAGCGAATCTATGGCGCGACGACCTTCTTTAGATTCGCCGATTATTTTGAGCCTGGCGGTTGCGCGTTGCCCGAAATAGTTGTCGCGCTCATCCGGTATTGCCAGGTATAAACGCGCCGCTTCACCGAGCCTTCCCATCTGTTCAATTGCCAGTACGCGCAGGAAATTTGCTTCGCCGCGAATGTGCCCTCCGGCAAGCTTGGGCGTGATGGGTTGTGCTTGCAGGCGTGTCAATAAATTCAACGCCGCTTCAAAACGACCTCGCGCCATTTCGAGTTTCGCCTCGTTGAAAACCGCCACGCCTTCCAGGCCCTTGCCTTTATAAGCTTCACCCATACGGCGCGACCATTCGATAGATTCTGCATATTTGCCAGCATAACGAAAGCTATCAGGGATATTGCGATATGCTCCTTCAATGCGTTCGCTCTGCGGATACGCCGTAAGAAATTCAATATAGCGCCGCGCTGCTTCATCGTAACGCTGGGCTTTTTGCAGAGCCGTGCCGACAAAATAAAATCCTTCCGCGCCCTCTTTTTTGTCGGGGAATTCTTTAGCGGCGCGCTCGAACCATTTGATCGCCTCGTCGTAGTTGTCTTCTCGATAATAGGCGAAGCCCGTTTGATAAAGCGCCTCTGCGCGATTCGGACTGTCAGGAAAATTGTTGACAATATGTAAGAGATGCTCGCGCGCTTGTGCCCAATAGCGATTGGTTAAATAGATTCTTGCGCGGCGCATGGAATCGAATTCATTCGGCTTGGTTTTGGCGGCGCGGTCAATTTCATCAAAACCTATGCTTGCTGCCAGTGCGTAATCATCACGCGATCCGGCAAGGAGTTGCTCGAAATATGCGCGCGCCGCAAGCTTGTCACCGATACGCGAATAGGCTTCGCCGAGTTGAGCCATCGCTTTGCGTCCGCGTACGCCGCTACCTGATGCTTGAGGTTTCAGCAGTGCGATGGTGGCGCGGTAATCACCGCTTTCACGCAAGCTGTCTATCCATCTATCTTTCGCTTTTTTGGCAGGGACACTTGCCGGAAACGAAGCGGAAACACGCGCCAGGTATTGCCTTTCAATTGCCAGGTCGCCTGAAGCGCGAGCGACATTTGCCAGACGCCACAACGCATAAGGCGCAAGGATTGATTGCCGATTTAAGACGGCAGTGTAAAGACTAATCGCTTCAGCGTTCGCCCCCTTGCGTTCTGCAAGACGACCTAAAAGATAATCATAATTGTTTGCCGTGAAGGCTTGCGCATGGGTGGCGCGCACCTCGCGCGCCATGCGTTCGGCGCGCTCGAAGTCTCGCGCATCCATAGCGGCGCGAATCTCGTTGGCTTTATTTTGCAAGCCTTGCGCGTCGGCTTGAGTCGCAAAAGCGAAAAGAGAAAATAGAAGAGCGAAAACCAAGAGACGAAGCATTGATACCTCTTTTATAAACATTTTTTCGATTATCACATTCTGAGATTGAACGGAGCAAGGAAGGGTTGCGCCGCGCAATAATACTTTTTGTACAACTGTCAGATGACAAGCAATGTTCGACCGCTTGTCATTGACGTTAGTACAGTATTGCGAGTAGTGGGGAATCCTGTCTTGTGGGAAAAACAACAAAGGGAAAGTAGGGGCAAGGCTCGTCCTTGCCCGAATCGGCCACAGCCGATGATGACTCATTTTGCTCTGCAAAATCCGGGCAAGGACGAGCCTTGCCCCTACATTATGACCACACAACTTTCCACCACTACAGTATTGCGCGGCGACTTGCGAGACCGGAATCCTGCCACAAAATCAATTTAAGTGACGTTTAGGTTTGGTGTTTCAGAGGCTTCAAGCGATTGCAAATCAATAACAAAACGATAGCGCACATCGCCTTTGATGGTGCGTTCGTAAGCTTCTTCAATTTGCTGAATCGGGATGATTTCAACCTCCGAAACGATGTTATGCGCGGCACAGTAATCGAGCATTTCCTGCGTCTCACGGATGCCGCCGATGGCAGAACCCGTCAAAACTCTATGCTTCATCACCAACAAAGGAGCAGAAACTTCCGCAGGTTTGTCGGGAATGCCAACCAGCACCAAAGCGCCGTTGAGTCGCAATAAATTCAGATACATATTCAAATCGTGCGACGCGGAAACCGTGTCCAGAATAAAATCGAATTTTTCTGCCAGCGGCTCTAAATTCTGCGGATTTTTGGTGACGACGAAATGATGCGCTCCAAGTTTTTGTGCATCTTCTTCTTTCGAAGCAGAGGTGCTGAAAACCGTTACATCTGCACCCATAGCCGCCGCGAATTTTACGCCCATATGCCCCAACCCACCCAAACCGACGATGCCGACTTTGCTTCCTTCTTTGATATTGAAACGGCGAAGCGGCGAATAGGTCGTAATTCCTGCACAAAGGAGCGGCGCGACTCCTGCGAGCGGCTGTTCCGGCGAAACTTTCAGCACAAAAGACTGGTCAACAACGATGGTATCCGAATACCCGCCGTAGGTTGGCGTTTTCTCGTCCATCTCCGTCGAATTGTATGTCAAGGCGAGATGGACTTCGCAAAATTGCTCAACACCTGCCCGGCAATTGACGCATTCACGGCAGGAATCAACCATACAACCGACGCCTGCAATATCGCCTTCTTTGAATTTTGTGACTTCCGCCCCGAATGTAACGACGCGCCCGACGATTTCGTGTCCGGGCACCATAGGATAAATCGAACCACCCCATTCATCTCTGGCTTGATGTATATCAGAATGACAGATACCACTATAAAGAATTTTAATCTGCACATCGTGTGCGCCGACTTTGCGCCGCCCGAACTCGAACGGTTCAAAGGTAGCCCCGGGCGCTTTGGTTGCGTAACCTATAGTTTTTATCATCTATGAACTCCTTTTTGTATTTTTTTATTTACTTCTTTTCAATTGATTTTCGTAATGCCAAATTCCTCAAGACGCGATGCTGTCGCTCTCGATTGATTCGCCATTCGGTAACCTTTATTTATCAACAAAAGCGGAAGATTCAGAGCGTCGCGCATCGGATTTGATTAACTTTTGTACTTCTGTACCGATTTCGTCCGCTCGCTTTTGGTCGCCCGCTTCAATGGCTTTCCAATAAGTGATTTTGTGTTCGAGATAATCCAGATTTTTCTGCATCTGCCGCATACGTTCCTGCAAAACCTGGCGTTGTTCTTCTAAAAGAGCTTGCAGTTCGGGTGCGGCTTTCGCGCCCTCCGGAGCCATCTCGAAATAACGCCGCATCAGGTCGAGCGGCATTCCTACGGCTCGTAGACAAGCCAAACTTTCAATCTTGGCAACATCTTCCATCGAATAGCGCCGATGTTTGCTACTTGCTTGTCGGCGCACGGGTTTGATCAGACCTATGCGCTCGTAATAACGCAAAGTATGTTCGCTCAAGCCTGTCAGTTCAGCCGTTTGTTGAACGGTCAACCCTTCGTCAATCCTGAGGTTATAGAATTCGGATGCCTCACTCTGTAATAAATAACTTCTTTTTACGGCGCTATTTTTCATTACTGCTTCCTCCAGTTTGTCGGCTGCCAATTATGCTGCAAAAATAGACTACAAAACTTAGAGCGCTCTAAGTCAAGCACTAATTTTTACCGATTTTTCATTCGACAGGAAATGATTATTATATCGCGCTTTATGGACAGACCTGCCGGACACCTTTTGCGTACGGCTGAATTGAAATCAATGCGAGGTACTCTATGCAATCACAATTACATCAAGATCGGGTGATGGTATAAAAATTGCCATATTCAGCGTTGCAAAGTGAAAAGGACCTTCAAATGGGTTGAGGGTGACCGAAATGAATACAGGAGGGATTGAGATGTTAGACATAATTGGATGGATAATCATGGGTTTGATTGCTGGTGCCATTGCGAAGGCGATTATGCCGGGCAAAGATCCAGGTGGGGTAATTGTAACGATTTTATTAGGTATCGTTGGAGCGATCCTTGGCGGTTTTATTGGTCGTGCTCTTCTAGGTTATGGAGGCACCAATACAACTGATCAGATGTCGAGGCCAGGGTTTTTGATGAGCCTGATACTATCCATAGTTGGAGCCATTATCTTGCTTGCAGGTTATCGGCTGATCAAAGGAAGAAGTGTGAATGCCTAGTTTTCAGAGTGAGGAATACAAGCTTGTGTATTGTTTTCTAGCTACATTTTGTTTTGTGTTCCTCAACTTTATTTTTTAATTCACTGTAACTTTTTAATTCACCTGTACTGAGGTGCTGAGCTTTAGGAATTTAACTGCTGACCTCTTTAGACCTTCTGATAAATAGTCTTTCCGTTCTAC